>NZ_DAMDLU010000091.1:0-11444 GCF_032084865.1 Microbacterium sp. | reverse complement strand
GTCTCCGTGGCGGGGCTCGGCGGTCTGGCCCTCGCGCTGCTGAGCTGACTCCGGCTCCCCATGGGGATCTCTCCCCATGGGGAGCCGGAACACGCCCGAGTTAGGATGAACCGGTATGCCCGCCACGCGGCGACGCGGGGGCGGACCAGAGCTGTGATTCCGGGGGAAATTCATGAGGGCACTGTCGTGGGTGCGATCTCGACCGAAAGCCGCAGCATCTGTGGCAGGTGTGGCGATCGGCGCGGTGGCGCTGACGACCATGGCGATGGCGTACGATGGACTGCCCACCACGAAGGTCGACCTCAACGATGCCGGCGTCTGGCTCACGAAGTCGTCGAGTTTTCTCGTGGGGCACTTCAACCACGAATCCACGGTGCTCGACGGCGGCATGCGCGCGGCGAGCGACGAGTACGACATCCTGCAGGACGGCGGCACCGTGCTGGTGGCCGACAGGGGTGCGAGCACGCTCACGGCGGTCGACCCCGCGCGGATGGCGCTGAGCGACAGCGCATCGGTGCCGGGCAGCGCGAAGGTCGCACTCGGGGCGAAGACCGTGGCGATCCTCGACCAGAAGTCCGGCGACCTGTGGGTGACCGCGGCGAAGGCGCTGTCGGGATTCGACATCAAGGGGGCGGATCCGACGGCCGAGCTCGGCAAGGGCGCCGACGTGACGGTCGGCCGCGACGGCACCGTGTTCGCCCTGTCCGGTGAACGCGGCGAGGTCGTCGAAGTCCCCGTCGACCCCGACGGACTGCCGCAGGAGCCGACCTCCCGGTCGGTCGGCGAGATCGACATCAGCAAGACACCCAGCATCACGGCCGTGGGCTCGACGCCGATCGTGCTCGATGCCGCGGCCGGCATCCTGACGACACCGGGCGGATTCCGCACCGAGATCGACCAGGCCGCCGACGCCGTGCTGCAGCAGGCGTCTGCGCAGTCCGACGCCGTCGCCCTCGCCACGCCCACCGCGCTCGTGCAGGTGCCGCTCGACGGCGGCGACCCGGTCGAGACGCAGGCCGACGGCACCGGCAACCCCGCCGTCCCCGTGCAGCTGCGCGGCTGCACCTACGGTGCGTGGGCCGTCTCGGCGACCTTCATCCGGGACTGCTCCGGCGACTCCCTCGACGTGAAGGAGACCATCCCCGGCGCGGAGGAGGCCGCATCGCTGACCTTCCGCGTGAACCGTGACGTGATCGTGCTCAACGACATCATCGGCGGCGCGGCGTGGCTGGCGAACAAGAGCCTGCAGCGCGTCGACGACTGGAGCGTGCTGGTTCCGCCGGAGGGCGACAGCGAAGACGACGAGAACACCACGCAGGAGACGGTCGAGACCTCCCTGCCCGACCGCAAGGAGGAGAACACTCCTCCGACCGCGGAGGATGACCCTGACCTCGGTGTGCGTCCGGGCGGCACGACCCTGCTGCCCGTGCTCGACAACGACAACGATCCCGACGGTGACGTGCTGGTCGCGTCGCTGGTGGGCAAGCAGCCGTCGGTAGGCGAGGTGCGTCCGATCCTCAACGGCGCGGCGCTGCAGATATCCGTCCCCGACGACGCGACGGGCACGGCGTCGTTCGAGTACGAGATCGACGACGGTCGAGGCGGCAAGGACACGGCGATCGTCACCGTCTCGGTGCACGACGAGAAGACCAATGGCGCACCGCGAGCGAAGCGGGCCAGCAAGCTCGCCGTCGAGACCGGCGGCACCGTGTCGTACAACGTGCTGCCCGACTGGAGCGACCCCGACGGTGACGACCTGTATCTGAGCGGCGTGGTCGCGGCCGAGGGCGACGAGGTCGAGTTCACCACCGACGGCAAGATCACCTACCGCGCCGTGGCCAGCCTGCAGGGGCGCAAGGAGGTTCTCGTCCTCGTCTCGGATGCCATGGGCAAGACCTCCGAAGGCAAGATCCTGCTCGATGTCAAGCCTGAGGGCTCGACCAACCCGGTCACCAACGCCGACCACGTGGTCACCCGCGTGGGCGAGTCGGTGACCGTGTCGCCCCTGGCGAACGACACGAGCTCGGGTCGTGAGCAGCTGCGCCTTGCCCGCGTCGAGGACACCCCCGGCGCGGAGCTCGATCGCGACTACGCCAACCGCAAGTTCACATTCAAGGCGCAGGCGGCCGGCACCTACTACGTGCAGTACCTGGCGACGGCCGGCCCGAAGCCGGCGAAGGGCATCGTGCGGGTCGACGTGCTCGACAAGCAGCAGAGCGAACTTCCGCCTGTCGCGGTGCGCGACGTCGCCATGCTGCCCAGCGGCAGCGAGGCGCTCGTCGGCGTGCTGGGCAACGACAGCGATCCGGCCGGCGGCGTGCTGGTCGTGCAGTCCGTCACGGTCCCGCCCAGCAGCGGGCTTAACGTCTCGGTGCTCAACCACGAGACGCTGCGCATCAGCGATCAGGGTGGTCTCGACGAGCCGGTGCGCATCACCTACCGGATCTCGAACGGCAGCGCGTCGGCGGAGGCCGATGTGGTCGTCATCCCGATCCCCGCGCCGACCAAGCTGCTCGCCCCGGTCGCCAAAGACGACGAGGCCGTCGTGCGCGCCGGTGACGTCGTGACGATCCCGGTTCTCGACAACGACGTCCACCCGAGTGGCGACAAGATGCACGTCGCGCCCGACCTGGTCGAGCCGCTGGTCGACCCCGAAGACGGGGAGGCGTTCGTCTCGCAGGATGCCGTGCGCTTCCGTGCGAGCGAGAAGCCGGGCACGGTCTACCTCACCTACGAGGCCGTGGACTCCCGCGGCCAGAAGGCCGGAGCGCACATCGCCGTGCAGGTGCTGCCGGTCGACGAGGACGGCACCAACGCCGCCCCGCGTCCGCGCGATCTGACGGCCCGCACGCTCGCGGGGTCGAAGATCAACGTCCCCGTGCCGCTCGACGGCCTCGACGCAGACGGCGACTCGGTCGAGCTGATCGGGGTCGACAGCGCACCCGCCAAGGGCCGCATCGTCGAGCAGGGGGCGAACTACCTGACATACGAGGCGTACGACGACGCCAAGGGCGTCGACACCCTCAGCTACCGCGTGCGCGATCGCCTCGGGGCAGAGGGGCGCGCGACCATCCGCGTGGGCATCGCACCGCCCGAGGCCACCAACCAGGCCCCGTACGCGGTGAACGACTCGGTCGTGGTGCGACCCGGTCGCTCCGTGGCCGTGCCCGTGCTCGCGAACGACTCCGACCCCGAGGGCGATCAGATCGGTCTGATCAAGTCGGGCCTGACGCTGCCGCCGGACGTCGACGGGATGTCAGCGAAGATCTCCGGCGACCGGATCATCGTCACCGTGCCGGACAGGGCCATGGAGACCTCGCTGCAGTACACGATCAGCGATGCGAAGGGCGCGCGGGCGACCGCGGCGATCTTCGTGAAGGTCGACGAGGACGTCCCGCTGATGAACCCGATCGCGCGCGACGACCGTGTGCAGGTCGAGGACGTCGAAGAGGATCTCACCGTCGATCTCGACATCCTCCGCAACGACGAGGATCCCGACGGCACCATCGAGGGCGTCGACGTGACGCTCGAGGACGGCGCCCGGATGCTCGGCGACGGCAAGGTCCGCGTGACGGTGGGGGAGCAGCGTCAGCTGCTGCGCTACGTGATCACCGACCAGGACGAGCTCAGCTCGTCGGCCTTCATCTTCGTTCCCGCGCTGAACGAGCTGCGCCCGCGGCTGAAGTCGACCAAGCCGCTCGAGGTGAAGAGCGGCGAGACCAAGGAGATCCCGCTCGACAAGTACGTCATCGTCGCCGGCGGCGGCAACGTGCGCGTGACGGAGGCATCGAAGGTGAGCGCCTCGTTCGCGAACGGCGATTCGCTCATCAAGGACACCACGACCCTGGTGTACACCTCGAAGGACCGCTTCTTCGGCGAGGACGCGCTGACGTTCGAAGTGACCGACGGTGACGGACCTGAGGATCCGAACGGGCGCAAGTCCACGCTGACCATCCCCATCACCGTGCTGCCGCCCGACAACCAGCCGCCGACGCTGAGCAGCGCCGAGATGCAGATCGCACCGGGCGAGAAAGCGACCGCGCTCGACCTGTCGGGTCTCGCGACGGATCCCGATCCGAAGGACAACGGCAAGCTGCGCTTCTCGGTGACGACGAAGCCGGGCAAGGGCATCGATGCGCGCATCGACGGCACCACCCTCTACGCCGAGACCGGCTCCGAGACACCCAAGGGCACGACGGCCTCGATCGGCATCAGCGTGACCGACGGCACCACCGAACCCGTGCAGGGCTCGGTGCAGGTGGCCGTGACCGCGTCGACACGCTCGCTCGCCGTCGCGAGCCCCGACTCGGTCGACGAGGCCGACCAGGGCGAGACGATCACCGTGCCGGCCCTGGCCAACGACATCAACCCGTTCCAGGCCGAGGGCAAGGCGCTCAAGATCCTCTCGGCGGCCGTCGAGAGCGGCGAGGGGCAGGCCAAGGTCGCCGGCGAGGGAGTGCAGGTCACGTCGAGCAAGTCGTTCGTCGGCGTGATGGTGGTGCGGTACCGCGTCCAGGACGCCACCAAGGATCCCGACCGAGAGGTCGACGGCCGCATCACGGTGACCGTGCAGGGCGTCCCCGATGCCCCCGGCCGGCCCACGGTGACAGCCGTCGAGGACCGCACGGTGGTGCTCAACTGGTCGGCGCCCTCGAACAACGGCGCCGACATCTCGGGGTACACCGTGAAGTCGGTCTCGGGCAACCCGTACACGAAGACCTGCACCTCGACGACGTGCACCCTCGACGGGCTCACCAACAACGTCGAGTACACCTTCGCGGTGACGGCGACGAACCGCGTCGGCGACGGGCCGGCGTCGCCGGCATCCGGGATCGCGCGCCCCGACACCCGTCCCGACACGCCACTGCCGCCCAAGCTGAAGTTCGGGGACCGCGCACTCGACGTGACGTGGACGACGCCGACATCGAGCGGCTCGCCGGTCGAGTCGTACACGCTCGAGATCTCCCCCACCCCGCCGTCGGGGATGGGACAGAAGACCGGCGTGTCCGGCAACTCCCTGCGCTGGGAGGGACTCGAGAACGGCACGAGCTACACCGTGCGCATCCAGGCGCACAACCGGGCTCCCGACCCCTCTGGCTGGAGCATGTACTCGGCGGCCGAGATTCCTGCGGGTCCGCCCGGGGCGGTCGCCGCGCCGGCTGTCAGCAGCGCACCGTCGGTCGGCTCCGAAGCGCAGATGACCGTCAGCTGGGGTCAGCCCGACACGAACGGTGCGCCCATCGAGCAGTACGAGCTCGTGACGTACCGGGGCGGCGCCGAGGTGTCGCGGACGGCGACGGGCACGGCGACCTCGCAGACGGTGCGGGTGCCCACCAGTACTGCCGACTACACCTACGCGGTGCGCGCCAAGAACAAGGCCCCGCAGTGGGGTCAGCTGGGGCCGCGCTCGGCTCCGCAGCGCGCGTTCGGCCAGCCGGGCGCACCCTCGAGCGTCACGGCGACGCCGAAGGACCGTGCGATCGCCGTCGGGTTCACCATGACGGACGCGGCCCGAAACGGCGCCTCCGAGGGCGAGATGCGCTACCAGTACCAGCTGAACTCGCAGGCGTGGCAGGCGTGGGACGGGCGCTCCGACATCAGAGCCGACAACGGCACCCCCTCCACGGTGCGCGTGCGTGCCTACTCCGTGGTCGGCGGGCAGCAGTCCAACACCGGGCCGTCGACCGCGTCGAACTCCGTGACCCCGTTCGGTGCGCCGTTCGCACCGACCGGGAACGCGACCCCATCGGGCGACCGGTCGGTGCAGGTCACCTGGAACGCCAAGGGGTCGTACAACGGACGACCCATCACCACGTACATCAGCGTGGACGGCGGCGGCTGGCAGAAGGTCGGCGAGAGCGGCAGCAAGATCGTCGGCGACACGTACAGCACGCAGCACACCATCCGGGTGCGCGCGACCGCCTCGGAGGGCGGTTCCGCGGAGTCCGGCACCTACAGCGCGACCTCGGGCCCCAAGCCCGACACCACTCCGAAGGCATCGCTGTCAGCCGGCACCCCGGTGTCCGGATGCACGGTGGTCGGTGGCGGCGGGACCTGCCATCGCTTCAAGCTGACGACCAACCAGTACTTCAGGGCCGGCGACTACAACATCGAATGCTGGGCCGGGAACGACTACACGGGCAACAACGGCGGGTACTCGGTGAGGATCCCGTCGGGCGGCAGCGTTCAGATCAATTGCTACAACGGATACAGCACCGACAAGAGACTCAGGATCATCGGCGGCGATCCGGGCAACGCATACGGAACGTTCGGCTAGCCGATGCGCATTCGCCTCGCGCGCCAGCACCTCAGGACACAGACAGGAAGACACGTCAGATGAGCATGACCCCCGAACAGGCAGCCTGGTTCCAGGGCACCTTCCACCGCCTCGTCGAGAACGTCGACAAGGCCCTGCAGGGCAAGAGCGAGATCGTCGGCCTCGTCGTCGCCGCGATGCTCGCCGAAGGGCACGTGCTGCTCGAGGACGCACCGGGCACGGGCAAGACCAGCCTGGCGAGGGCGCTGGCCGCGACCGTGCAGGGCACCAGCTCGCGCATCCAGTTCACGCCCGACCTGCTGCCGTCCGACGTCACCGGCGTGACGATCTACGACCAGCGCGAGCACCGCTTCGAGTTCCACAAGGGGCCGATCTTCGCGTCGATCGTGCTCGCCGACGAGATCAACCGCGCGTCTCCCAAGACCCAGTCGGCGCTGCTCGAGGTCATGGAGGAGTCACGGGTCACCGTCGACGGCGTGACCCACGAGGCGGGGCGCCCGTTCCTGGTCATCGCCACGCAGAACCCCGTCGAGCAGGCCGGAACGTACAAGCTCCCCGAGGCCCAGCTCGACCGCTTCCTGATCAAGACGTCGATCGGGTACCCCGACCTGGAGGTCACCGAGCGGATCCTCGCCGGCGCCTCGCAGCGCAACTCCTCGGCCGGGCTGGCCGCGGTGATCACCACCAGCGCGGTCGCCGACATGGCCGACCTGGGCGCCAGCGTGCATGTCGAGCCCGCAGTGCTGCGCTACACGGCCGAGCTCGCCGAGGCGACGCGCGCCGACTCCGCCATCCGCCTGGGCGTGTCGGTGCGCGGGGCGATCGCGATGATCCGCATCGCGAAGGTGTGGGCCGCAGCTCATGGCCGGCACTACGTCCTGCCGGACGACATCAAGGCACTCGCCCGTCCCGTCTGGCAGCACCGTCTGCTGCTGGATGCCGAGGCGGAGTTCGCCGGAACGACGGCCGACAGCGTGATCGGCCGCGTTCTCGAGAACGTCGCAGCTCCCCAGGCCCGCGCCGCGGTCTGATGTCGCAGGCGACGGTGACGGAGGGGAGGGCCTCCGCAGGGCGGCAGGCGGGCTGGCGGGATGTCGCCGCCGTGCTCGGCGGGCGTGCGCTGCAGCGACTTCGGGTCGTCGCGCGCGTCGTGCGTCCGCTCGGATGGATGCTGATGGCGCTCACGCTGCTGTTCTGGATCGTCGGCGCCGCGCAGGGCTGGCGCGAGCTGGTCGTCGCCGCCTGGGTGATGGCGTTCGTGCTCGTGATCTGCGCGCTGTTCCTCATCGGCCGCACGCAGTACGACGTGTCGCTCGACCTCGCACGCACCCGGGTCGTCGTCGGCGAACGCGCGATCGGCGCGTTGAAGCTCGAGAACCGCGGCACCAGGGCGATCCTCCCGTCGCGCGTGGTGCTGCCCGTCGGCGCCGGCCGCGGCGAGTTCTCGATCCAGCGCCTCGCCGCCGGTCAGAGCGCCGAAGAGCTGTTCGCCATCCCCACTCAGCGCCGCGGCGTGGTCGAGGTGGGGCCGGTGAGCGTGGTGCGCGGCGACCCCCTGGGCGTGTTCGAACGCGCCCACCGCCGTGACGACCCCGTCGACCTGTTCGTGCATCCCCGCACAGTGCTGTTCGGCGGGCAGTCGCTCGGCTTCCTGCGCGACCTCGAGGGTCTTCCTGCCGCCGACCTCTCGCGCGACGACGTGTCGTTCCACGCTCTGCTCGAGTACCAGCCAGGCGACGACCTGCGGCACGTGCACTGGCGCTCGACGGCGCGCACCGGCACCATGATGGTGCGTCAGTTCGAGGAGACGCGCCGGTCGCACTTCGTGATCGGGCTCTCGCGTTCGCGTGGCGACTACCGCGACGACGACGAGTTCGAGCTCGGCGTCTCGATCGCCGGCTCGATCGGTCTGCGCGCGCTGCAGGACTCGCAGCGCGTCGACGTGCGCGTGCAGGGCCGCGAACTGGCATCCGGCACCGGAAAGCAGCTGCTCGACTCGCTCTCGACCGTCGAGCAGACCAAGGCACGCGAGGGCGGCATCGCCGAGCTCGCCGGCGTGGTCTCGGCCGCGATGCCGCTGGCCAGCGTCGTCGTGCTCGTCTGCGGCGACGCCGTCGACGTCGAGGATCTGCGCCGCGCCTGCGCTCGGCTCCCCTTCGGGGCGCGCGCGCTCGCCGTCGTCGCCCGGTCGGGTCTCGACAGTCCCGAGCTGCGCCGCATCGGCGACGCGGATGTCGTGACCGTCGGGGCCCTCGACCAGCTCCCCGCCGCACTGCAGAGGGTTCTCGCATGACCGCTCAGAAGACCGTCTCGTCCCGCCTGCGCCGCGGCTGGATCCTCGACATCGCCGCGGTCGGGATGCTGCTGATCGCCGCGCTCATCGGCTTCTGGACCACCTTCGCAGGTCCCAGCTTCCTGCTCGCCGCCATCGGCGGGGTCGTGCTCGGGCTCGCCGTCGCCGCCGTGTGCGCGTGGCGCGGCTGGGGCATCCTGATCGTCACCGGTGCGACCGTCGCCGTCTACTTCCTCTTCGGCGGTGCGCTCGCGCTGCCGCACACCGCGCTGCTCGGCGTCATCCCCACGATCGACACCGTGGTGGGCCTGGCGACGGGAGTGATCACCTCGTGGAAGCAGCTGCTGACCACGGTGGCCCCCGTCCCGGCCGCCGACGGCCACCTGCTCGTGCCCTTCCTGATCGGCCTGGTGGCGAGCGTGCTCTCGGCGTCGCTCGCGCTGCGGCTGCGTCATCTCGCGTGGTCGCTGCTGCCGATCGTCGGCGCGCTGTTCCTGGTGATCGCGCTCGGCGTGCCGACCGCCGCCTTCCCGCTCGTGCAGGGCATCGTGATCGCCGGCGTGGCAGCCGGCTGGCTGTCGCTGCGCTCGTGGTGGGCGCCGCAGTCGTCGGCGGTGAACGTGAGCGAGGCGGATCCCGCTCGTGCCAGGTACATGCGCACCCGTCGCCTCGTGGGCGGCCTGGCGGTCGTCGCCGTCGCCGCGGGCGCCGGCGCAGGGGTGAACGCGGTCGTCACCGATTCGGCGCCGCGTCACGTGTTCCGGGATGCGATCATCCCGCCGTTCAACATCCGCGACTACGCGAGCCCTATGCAGGGCTTCCGCAAGACGGTGCGCGACCAGAAGACCAAGACGCTGTTCACCGTGACCGGCCTGCCCGAAGACGGCCGGGTGCGCCTGGCGGCGATGGACGGCTGGGACGGCGTGGTCTACAACGTGACCGACGGCGGACCCGGATCATCCAGCGCGTTCCTGCCGCTGCGCAGCGACATGGCCGTCGGAGCCGACGGGGTTCCCGCCCGGCTGCGCTTCGAGATCGCGGACTACTCGGGGGTGTGGCTGCCCGGCACCACGATCGTCGACGACGTCACGTTCGAGGGTGCGCGCGCTGACGAGCTGCGCCGCAGCGCGTACAGCAATCCGGCGACCGACACGACGGTCGTCACCGCGAAGCTCAAGAAGGGCGACGCGTACACCGTCGACGCGATCATCGCGCCGAAGGTCGGCGACGAGCAGCTCAAGGACGCGAAGTTCGCGAACATCAAGCAGAAGGTCTCGTCGTACTCGCCGGAGGATCTCTCGGCGACAGCGGCCGACATCGTCACCGACGCCGAGACTCCCATCGAGCAGGCCAGGGCGCTCGAGACGTACTTCGCCGACGGCGGGTTCTTCAGCCACGGGCTCGAGGGCGAGGTGCTCTCGCGGGCCGGGCACACCGCCGAGCGGATCAGCACTCTCCTCGGCGGCGACCAGATGATCGGCGACGACGAGCAGTACGCGGTCGCGATGGCGTTGGCCGCGCAGGAGGTCGGCATCCCCGTGCGCGTGGTGATGGGCTACTACCCGGATGCCGATCGCAAGAAGGAGCCGGTGTTCGCCGCGACCGGCGATGACGTGCACGCCTGGGTCGAGATCGCCTTCGAGGGCTTCGGATGGATCCCGTTCGACCCGACCCCTCCCGAGGACAAGGTTCCTCAGGACCAGAACACGAAGCCGCGCGTCGACCCGAAGCCGCAGGTGCTGCAGCCGCCGCCCCCGCCGCAGGAGCCGGTCGATCTGCCTCCGACGGTGCCCGACGATCGCAAGCCGGAGGATGACAGCCTGAACGTGCTCGGCATCATCGGCATGATCCTCGCGATCGCGGGCATCTCGCTCGGTGTACTGCTGCTGCTCGCATCGCCGTTCATCGTGATCGGGGCGTGGAAGGCGGCGAGGCGCCGTGCCCGTCGCAACGCGCAGCGCCATTCCGATCGGATCAGCGGCGGCTGGGACGAGCTGACCGATCGCGCGATCGATCACGGAGCGCGCATCCCGCCGGGCGGCACCCGCGTCGAAGAGGCCGGTGTCGTGGCATCCGCCCTCACCGTGCCGGCGGCCACCGCCCTGGCCGAGCGGGCAGACGGCCAGGTCTTCGGACCGGGCGAGCCGACCGCCGACGAGGTCGAGGCGTTCTGGCGCGAGGTCGACGAGGCGGTGAGCGGCATGCGCGGCGCGGCCACCTTCTGGGGTCGGATGAAGGCGCGGCTCAGCGTGCGGTCGCTGACCGGCAACGGCCGGATGAGCGAACGCCTGCAGGATCTCAGGGATGCGGCCGCCGCGCGCGTGCGCCGTGAACCTGGCAACATCGACAAGAACAGCCCGACGTCCGAGAGCGAGACCCCATGACGACGATTCCCCTCGGCGATGTGGCGCCGATCTCGCGACGGGTCATCGCCTACGTCATCGATGCGCTGATCGCGGGCGTGCTGCCTCTGCTGGCCATGGTCGTGACCGTGACACTGACGGTAGGCGCGCTGCAGAACCCCGAGTCGGCCGCCGGCGCGATGATCTCGGTGGCCGTGGCCGCTGGTGTGTTCGGTCTTCTGATGCTCGCGTGGTTCGTGGTCTACACGCTCATGCAGACCGGACGCGGGTCGATCGGCATGCGGGCGCAGCGCATCCGTCTCGTCGGAGCTGACGACCTCGCCCCGATCTCCTTCTGGGGGGCACTGCTGCGCAACGTCGTGTTCGCCGTGACCGGAGCGTTCGTGGTGGGGATGTTCTCGCCGCTGTTCGACGGGACGGGCCGCTATCAGGGCTGGCATGACAAGGTCGGCGGGGCGGTGATGCTGGATGCCGCGGCCGTGCCCGCGCGCGACGCCGCAGCGCCGACGAC
>NZ_DAMDLU010000090.1:0-11572 GCF_032084865.1 Microbacterium sp. | reverse complement strand
CGTCATCGGCGGGGCGGCCGCCGGGAAGCAGGACGGATGCCGCGGCGACCCCGGCCGGCATGACCCCGGCCACCACGCCGCCCGCGAGCACGCCGCCGATGAACAGCAGGTTGACGAGCACCAGAGTCCACACGGCGTCGAGCATCTGCATGACCCGGCCCGTCCACCCTGCAGCGGCGTACGTCTCGGCGCTCATGAGCGCACCGTCTTCGAGCCGCTCCAGACCACCGCGTCGGCATCGATGGCGCTGAACGCGAGCACCGGGCATCCCGCGACGGGATCCCATGCGCCGAAGACCACGGCATCCAGCCCGGCGGCGGCTCCCGATCCGGCCGAGCCGGACGACGCGTCCGGGATCACCGTCAGATGGGTCGTGACCGGCTCTCCTGCGCTCATCAGATCCGACTCGATGCGCACGCGCTCGGCGTCGACGACGCCGGCGGTCTCCGGCGCGAAGCGCACGGCATCCCAGTCCCCTGCGACGGGCTCGGCAGCGGCGAGGCGCTCGGTGTCGTCGCCCGCGTACGGGTGCGGCGACACGACGGGCCAGCCCGTGGCGGTCCAGTGCACGCGACGGATCTGCGCCTCGTGCTCGGTCGGGGCGTCCGCGAAGCGCACGTGGTGCACCATGAAGGTGTCGGTGCCGTCGTGGAAGATCGAGTTGTGCCCCGGAGCGATCAGCCCCGCGCCGCCGGGAAAGCGCAGACCGCCGAGCACCTTGGTGCCGGTCGAGACGGCGTGCTCGTCGGTCGGCGAGGTGAGGTCGCGCCCCTGGTGGTCGAGGTACGGCCCCGTGATCGAGTCCGAGATGCCCACCCGCACGCTGTACGTGTCGACCAGCGAGTCGTACGACACGAAGAGCACGTGGCGACCGTCGCGCTGCACGACGTAGGCGCCCTCGATCGCGCCGTCGACACCGGCGGGTCGTCGGGCGATCAGCGTGCCCGGTTCGTCACGTCGGCGCCTGCCGGTCTCGAGCGCGAGCTCGACCGCGTGGATGCCGCCGAAGAACGATCCGTACAGCATCCACGGTGTGCCGTCGCGGTCGTACCCGACTGCCGCGTCGATCGCGTTGATCGTGTCGCGCGCGTGGTCCGTCGCGATCACGATGCCCTCGTCGCGCCAGGGACCGGCGGGCTCGGCCGCCGTGGCCAGTCCGATCGCCGAGGTGCGCGAGCCGAACGTCGACGCGGAGTAGTACATGTGCCACCGCGTCTCCCGCGGTACGTCACCCTCGGCATCGGCATCGGCGGTCGGCCAGCGCACCACCTCCGGCGCCCACAGGCCCACCGCCCCCGACCACGAGCCGGCGGGAGCCGGCACCCCCTTCAGCGCGGTGCCGCGGTAGGTCCACGTGACCAGGTCCGGCGAGGTGCGCACGTGCACGCCGGCCGGCACCCGGTCGAGCCCCGACGCGGCGTCGGTCGAGAACATGTACCAGAGTCCGTCGTCGCCGCGCACGACGGTCGGGTCGTGCGCGTTGCGCGCACCCCAGGTCGCGGTGTCGACGGTGTCTGCGGTGTCTGCGGTGTCTGCGGTGTCGATCATGCTCAGCCCTTGGCCCCGGTCAGCGCGACGGATTCGATGATCTGCCGTTGGAAGATCACGAACACCACGAGCACGGGGATGAGCGCGATGAACGATGCGGCCATGATCAGCGGGTAGTCCGTCTGGCTCGCGTAGGTGGCGTTGAAGCTCGCGATCACGAGCTGCAGTGTCTGCCTCTCCGGCGAGTTCAGGTAGATGATCGGCGCCAGGTAGTCGTTCCACACCGCCATGAACCACAGGATGAACTGCGCAGCCACCGCGGGGCGGATGGCGGGGAAGATCAGCGTCCAGAAGATGCGCAGATACCCGGCGCCGTCGAGTTTGGCGGCCTCGATGATCGAGTCGGGCACCGAGTCCAGGAACTGACGCAGGAAGAAGATCATCACGATGTTGCCGAACAGGCCGGGCAGGATGAGAGGCCACAGGGTGTCGACCATGCCCAGATCGCCGAACATCTTGAACTGCGGGATCATGATCGTCGGGAACGGGATCATGATCGCCACGAGCAGGGTGAGGAAGACGACGTTCTTGAAGGGCAGCCGCATCTTCGCGAACGCGAATGCGGCGAGTGCGCTGGTCGCGGTGCCCACCACCGTCACGCTCACCGAGACGACGATGCTGTTCCAGATGCCGCTGGCCAGCGGACCCGCTGACCACACGCGCAGATAGTTCTCCCACTGCACGGGGTCGGGGATCCACTGCGGCGGCAGCGCGAACACCGCCTCACGGGTCTTCAGCGACGTCGTGAAGGTCCACAGCAGCGGCGCGATCATGATGATCCCGCCGACGGCGAGCACGATCGTGACGACGACGTTCATCGAGCGGTAGGAGCGCGAGCGCATGCCGACCGGGGTCGACGAGTCGCCGATCGGGGCGCGTCGACGGCGGCGGCCGCCGGCGTCCTGAGGGAGCACTGCCACGGCGGTCGCGGGGGCGGGCGACGGCGAGGTCGAGGTCGTGAAAGTCATGGCTGCCTCACTCGATCGAGAACTGGGAGCGTCGGTTCATCTGGAACTGGATCGCGGTGATGACGAAGACCAGCAGCCCGAGAACCACGGACATCGAGGTGGCGTAGCCCATCTGGAGGTAGTTGAAGGCTTTCTGCCAGATGTACCAGACGATGGACGCCGTCGAGAACTCGGGCCCCCCGGTGGGGGTCATGATGTTGATCTCGATGAAGATCTGCGCGCCGCCGATGATGCTGGTCACGACGAGGAAGAAGGTGACCGGCCGCAGCATGGGAATCGTGATGTGGCGGAACTGCTGCAGGGCGTTCGCACCGTCGATCGCCGCCGCCTCGTACAGGTGCCTCGGCACCGACTGCAGGGCGGCCAGATACAGCAGCATCGAGAAGCCGACGCCCTTCCACACCGCCATGATGATGATCGCGGGCTTCGCGGTGGACGCGTCCTGCAGCCAGTTCGGGCCGTCGATGCCGAGCATCGCGAGCACCTGGTTGATGAGGCCGAAGTCGCCGTTGTAGGCCCACTGCCACAGGATCGCCACGGCCGCGAGCGACGAGATGACCGGCACGTAGTAGACGGTGCGGAAGAACGTCGTGCCGCGCATGCGCCGGTTCAGCGCGAGGGCAAGCAGGAGCGAGATGATCAGGCCGATGGGGATGCCGATCATCATGAAGACGGTGTTGCCCATCGCCTTCCAGAAGTACGGGTCGCCGATCATCTCGACGTAGTTGTCGAGACCGTTGAACGTCGGCTCGCTCAGGCCGTTCCACTTGGTGAACGACGCGTACACCGCGTACAGCATGGGATAGCCGATGAAGATGAGGAAGCCGATGACCGGAGCCGCGATGAAGGCGGCTGCGGCGAGGTGCTCTCGGCGGTGGAGTCGGGAACGTCGGATGGTGGTCGGAGAGCCCATCACGGCTCACCTCCTTTCGGGTACCGGATGCGGGTGCCGGGGGCGGGTGCCGGGGGCGCGCGTGCGCCCCCGGCCGACGATCAGCCGATGCCGGCGTCGGCGTTGGCCTTGTCGAGCAGCTCCTGCATGCGCGGCTGCACCTCATCGAGGTAGTCCTTCGCGCTCTGCTTGCCGTCGAGCACGGGCTGGATGTTCTTCCACAGCTCGTCGTACCACTCGGCGCTGTAGGTGGTGTTGGCGGGCAGTGCGCGGCCGTAGTCCTGCACGATGTCGAGGAACTCCTGCTTGTTCGCCGGCGGCGTGGTGGAGTCGGCGACCCACGTGTCGGCCATGTCGATGAGGTTCGGGATCTGCACGCCGTCGTCGACGAGCGACTGCTGCGCGGTCTCGTTCGTCGAGAGGTAGATCGCGAGCTTCGTGGCGAGGTCGGCGTTCTTCGTGCTCTCGCTGACGGCGATGCCGAGGGTTCCGGTCCAGGTGGCCGTCTCACCGGTCTTGCCGACCGGGTACGGGATGAGGTCCCACTCGAAGTCGAGCTTCTGGTACGTGGGCACATCCCACGGGCCGACCGGGAAGAAGCCGATCTCGCCCTGCATCCAGCGCTGGTAGGTGTCGAGCGTCTGCGAGTCGGAGCTCGAGGGGGTGACGGCGTCCTTCGTGCTCATGTCGGCGAAGAACTGCAGCGCCTCGACGAACTCGGGGCTGTCGACAGTAACCCGGGTGCGGTCGTCGTTGAGCCAGTCCCCGCCGTTCGACCACACGAACGACTGCAGGTTCCACTGCACGTTCAGCCCGGTGCCCCACTGGTCGAGCTTGCCGTCGCCGTCGTTGTCCTTCGTCAGCTTCTTGGCGACATCGATGAACTCCGCCCAGGTGTAGGGCTGATCGACGTCGGGAAGCGGGATGCCGGCCTCTTCGAACATCGTCTTGTTGTAGCCGAACGAGAACGGGCCGACGTCCTTCGGCATGGCGTAGATGTCGCCCTTGCCCATGAGCGCGCCGTCGAAGCGGTAGCTGTCGACCCCGTACGCCCACACGTTGTCGAGGTCGACCTCCTTCTCGACGGCCGCGGTGATGTCCTTGATGATCCCGGAGCGCACGTACGCCTGCACGCTGCCAGGGTCGACGTAGAAGACGTCGGGGACCTTCTTGCCGGCGATGGCCGCCTTGAGCTTGGTGCTGTACTCGTCGGCCGTGGTCATGATGATCTTCACGTCGACGTCGTTGGCCTTCTCGAACTCCTCGATCGCCTTGGTGTAGGCGGCCTTCTCGGCGTCGCTGCCTCGGAACATGAAGGTGAGCGTGCCGTCGTCGCTCGCCGCTCCGGATGCGGAGCAGCCGGTTGCGGTGATGCCGGCGAGCGTGATCACGCCGGCGATGGCCAGGATCCGTGACTTCATTGTGCGGGTCTTCCTCTCAGAGCTGACTTCGATGTCATCGCCCAGCGCCATGCCGCCCAGCGATCCTCACAGAATTTACAACGTTGTAGTAAACGTTGTAGGAACATTGTGACCCCACCGGCCGCCGCTGTCAACTGGACGCGGACGACTCGCGTTCGAGGATGCGGTAGTCGGCGAAGAGGGTCTGCGGCGCAGCATCCGCCTTGCCGCCGATGCGGGCCAGCAGCGTCGAGACGGCCGTCTTCGCGATCCAGCCGCGGCCGGGATCGACCGTCGTGAGCGACGGGATCGAGTACGCCGCCTCGTCGAGACCGTCGAAGCCGATCACCGAGACGTCGTGCGGCACCCGCAGACCCGCCTCCTGCAGTACCCGCATGGCGCCCAGCGCGAGGGTGTCGTTCAAGCCGAAGACGGCATCGAACTCCGCTCCCCTGGCGAGGATGTCGCGCATCGAATCGGCGCCGTTCGCCCGATGCCACAGCGTCGTGTACCCGACGATGGAGTCGTCGTACTCGATGCCGGCCGCGTCCAGCGCCTCGCGGTACCCCTGCAGGCGCAGCGCCGCGGATCCGACGATCTCGCCCTCGTGGGCGCCGACGACGGCGATGCGGCGTCGCCCCTGTGCGATCAGGTGCTCGGTGGCCGCGCGCGCCGCGTCGACGTTGCGCATGGTCACGTGGTCGGTCGGGCCGTCGAAGATGCGCTCGCCGAGCAGCACGAGCGGATAGGGCACGTCCAGAGCGGCCACGTCATCGGGCCCCATGCCGAGTGGGCTGAAGATCAGCCCGTCGGTGAGCTTGAGTCGCGAGCTGCGCAGCAGGTCGAGCTCGCGCTCGCGATCTGCGCCGGTCTGCTCGACGAGAACGACGACGCCGGCGGCTTCGGCCTCGTGGATGACCTGCGCGGCCAGCTCGGCGAAGTACGCCAGGCTCAGGTCGGGCAGGGCGAGAGCGATCGCGCCCGTGCGCCCCGACCGCAGGTTCCGTGCGGTGAGATTGGGCGTGTACCCGAGCTCGCCGATCGCCTTCTCCACCTTCGCGCGCGTGGCCGGGCGGATGTGCTCGTAGTCGTTGATGACGTTCGACACGGTCTTGATCGAGACCCCCGCCAGCCTCGCCACGTCGTGCAGCGTGACAGCCATCGGCATCCTCCCGCGTGTCGCCGGGCATCGGGGTGATGCCGCTCAGCCCCAGGTTACAACGTTGCACAGCATCGGTGCACGGCCGCGGTGCACCGCACGCGTCACCCCGGCCGTCGCGCTCGGCCGACCCGTCGCGCGTCGCCCCCGGGACATCGGCGCCCCGGGCGTCGCCGCCGTGTGAGGATGTGGGCATGCCAGGAACGCTCGCCCTCAACGACGGCAGTCGGCTTCCCGCCCTCGGGTTCGGGCTGTACAAGGTGCCGATCGAGCAGACCGCCGAGGTCACCCTCGCCGGCATCGACGCGGGCTACCGGCTGGTCGACGGAGCGCGGTTCTACGGCAACGAGCGCGAGCTCGGCGAGGCGATCCGATCGTCGGGGCGACGCGACGATCTGATGGTGGCCTCGAAGTTCTGGGGCGATCCGGTGCAGAGCCGCGAGCAGGCCATCGCCGACTTCGCGGATTCCGAACGCGAGCTGGGCGTGGGTCCGCTCGATCTCTACATGATCCACTGGCCGCGCTCATCGCGAGGCGCCTTCGTCGACGTGTGGCGCGGGCTCATCGAGCTGCAGCAGGAGGGACGCGTGCGCACGATCGGCGTCGCCAACTTCGAACCGTACGATCTGCACCGCCTCGTCGACGAGACCGGCGTCGCACCCGCGCTGAACCAGGTCGAGTCGCACCCGTGGCTGCCCCAGCACGAGCTGCGTGCCCTGCACGCCCGGCTCGGCATCGTGACGCAGGCGTGGAGCCCGCTCGGCCGCGGCCGCCTGCTCGATGACCCGACCCTTCTCGCCGTCGCGGCGAAGCACTCCGTCACGGTCGCGCAGGTGGTGCTGCGCTGGCATCTGCAGCTCGGCGGAGCCGCCGTCGTCAAGTCGACGCATCCCGAGCGCCTGCGTCAGAACCTCGACCTCGACGACGTCGCGCTCGACGACGACGACATGGCGGTCATCGCCGGCATGGAGAGCGGCGAGCGCACCGGCACCCACCCGCGCGACCGGCAATAGGCTGAGGCGCGCCGCGCGAGACCACTCGGTTTCGCGCGTATAGCGTTGCAGGACAGAACCCGACGAAGGACAGCGACCATGCGCATCGCCCTCACCGGAGCATCCGGCAAACTCGGCACCGTCGTCGCTCGCGAACTGCGCGCGAACGGCTGGGACGTCATCGGAATGGACGTCGTCGGCACGCGCGCCGACGACTTCGTGCAGGTCGACCTCACCGACTACGGTCAGGTCGTGGACGCGCTCACCGCGGTGGGCGACCGCCATGACGGCATCGACGCGGTCGTGCACCTCGGCGCGATTCCCGCGCCGGGCGTCCGCAGCGACGTGGCCACCTTCCACAACAACATGCCGGCGACGTTCAACGTCTTCTGGGCAGCCGTGCGACTGGGCATCCGGCGCATCGTGTACGCCTCCAGCGAGACGGTGCTGGGGTTGCCGTTCGACGTGCCGCCGCCGTACATCCCCGTCGACGAGGAGTATCCCGCGCGCCCGGAATCGGTGTACTCCCTGGTGAAGACCCTGGAAGAGCAGCTGGCGCGCGAGCTGGTGCGGTGGCATCCCGACCTGTCGGTCACGGCGCTGCGGTTCTCGAACGTGATGGTGCCCGAGTACTACGCCGAGTTCCCCTCCTTCGACGACGACGCCATGACGCGCAAGTGGAACCTGTGGGGCTACATCGACGCGCGCGACGGCGCCCAGGCTGTCGAGCGCGCACTGCAGGTGGCGAAGCCCGGGTTCGACCGCTTCATCATCGCCGCTGCCGACACCGTCATGTCGCGGCCCAACGCCGAGCTGATCGCCGAGGTCTTCCCCGATGTGCCGGTGACCCGCGACGTGGCGCCGAACGAGACGCTGCTCTCGATCGACCACGCCAGGGACGTGCTCGGCTTCGAGCCTGAGCACTCCTGGCGCGACCACGTCTGAGACCGGCGCTCACGCGTGAGAAACGGCAGGACGGATGCCGTCAGCCGGCGGCTTCCTCCGGACGCTCCTGCACCTCGATCGCGGCGGTGTCGGGCTCGTACTGCTCGATGTGCCGCTCGTCGACGCCGTTGTACGCCGACAGCGGGCGGATCAGGGCGTTCGAGGCCTGCTGCTCGAGAATGTGGGCGGTCCAGCCCACGATCCGCGCGGCGATGAACAGCGGCGTGAACGTCAGCGTGTCGTACCCGATCAGGTTGTACGCCGGACCGGAGGGGTAGTCGAGGTTCGGGTAGATGCCCTTGCGCTCGACGAACTCGGTCTCGAGCTTCTCGTACAGCTCGGCGACGTCGGGCCTGTCGTAATGCTCGACGAGGGTGTCGAGCGCGGCCTTCATCGTGGGCACGCGCGAGTCGCCGCGCTTGTAGACCCGGTGCCCGAAGCCCATGATCTTGCGCTTCTCGGCGAGCGCGGCGTCGAGCCATTCCTCGACACGGTCGGCCGAGCCGATCTCGTCGAAGATGTGCATGACGGCCTCGTTGGCACCGCCGTGCAGCGGTCCCTTGAGCGCGCCGATCGCGCCGACGACCGCCGAGTACAGGTCGCTGAGCGTCGAGGTGATCACCCGGGCGGTGAACGTGGAGGCGTTGAACGAGTGCTCGGCGTACAGGATCATCGAGCGGTTGAACGCGTCGACGACCGCCTGGTGCGGCTCTTCGCCGAAGGTCAGCCACAGGAAGTTCGCGGCGTAGTCGAGGTCGTCGCGCGACTCGATCAGCTCCTGCCCGCGGCGTCGGCGCTGACCGTACGAGACGACGGCCGGCAGCACCGCGAACAGCTGCAGGCTGCGCTGCAGGTTCTGCTCGGGCGTGCCGACCGCGTCGAGCACGCTGCCGGTGCCCGCGGTCTCGAACGCGCCGATCACGCTGACGGCCGTGCGCACCTCGTCCATCGGGTGCGAGTCGAGCGGCAGCGCGTCGACAGCGGCCTTCACCTCGGGGGTCAGAGCGCGGTGCCTGCGCTCGGTGGCGCGGAACTCGGCCAGCTGCGCTGCGGTCGGCAGCTCACCGTGCCACAGCAGGTACGCGACGGCCTCGAACGGCTGCGTCGCCGCGAGCTCCTGCACGGGGTACCCGCGATAGAGCAGGCTGTTGGTCTCGGGGTTGACCTTGCTGATCGCCGTCACATCAGCGACCACGCCCGCGAGGCCCTTCCTGATCTCGGATTCGCTCATTCGGTCACTCCTCGCTCGATGGTGAAGTTGAAGACTCCCGAGTCGAAGTGGTTGTACGACTCGTAGTCGATCAGATCATAGAGATCGGCGCGGTGCTGCATCTCGCCCAGCTTCGAGGTCAGGTGCCCCTCGTCGTTCAGCGTGTCGAGCGCGCGGCCCGCGGCGCCCATGGCGATGCGCAGCAGCGACACCGGCCAGATCACGATGTTCACGCCCGCGTCCTGCAGCTGCGCCACCGAGAACAGGTCGGACTTGCCGAACTCGGTCATGTTCGCCAGGATCGGCACGTCGACGGCATCCCGGATCGCGGCGAACTCGTCCAGCGACCGCATCGCCTCGGGGAAGATCGCGTCGGCACCGGCATCCACCAGCGCCTTGGCGCGGTCCTTCGCCGCCTGCAGCCCGTCGACGGCGGCGATGTCGGTGCGCGCCATGATGAGGAAGTTCTCGTCGCGACGCGCGTCGACCGCAGCCCGGATGCGCTTGACCGCCGTATCCGCGTCGACCACCGACTTGCCGTCGAGGTGTCCGCAGCGCTTCGGGTTGATCTGGTCCTCGATGTGCGCGCCGGCGAGACCGGCATCCTCAAGCGTCTGGATCGTGCGGGCGACGTTCATCGGCTCGCCGAAGCCGGTGTCGGCGTCGATGATGGCGGGCAGCTCGGTCATCCGCGCGATCTGCTGACCGCGGGCGGCGACCTCGGTGAGGGTGGTCAGGCCGATGTCGGGCAGCCCGAGGTCGGCTGAGAGAACAGCGCCCGAGATGTAGACGCCCTCGAAGCCCTTCTGCTCGATGAGCCGCGCGCTGAGCGGGTTGAACGCGCCGGGGAAGCGCAGCAGCTCGCCGGTGGCGAGCCGTGCGCGGAACGCGCGGCGCTTTTCGTGGGCGGGCGTGGTGGCGTACAGCATCAGGATCCTCCTTCAGCTTTCGAATCGCTCAACTGGCAGCAGATCCAGCCGGATGCCGGCCAGTTGAGCGATTCGAAGGTGGGTCAGACTAATCAGAACAGCCCCGTCGGGACGTCGGCGGATGCCAGGACGCCCTTCTTCGCGACGATCGAGAGCTGCTGCACCTCGTCGGCGGTCAGCTCGGGAAGACGCTGCACGAGTTCGAGGAACCGCTCGATCTCGGCGGCGTCCAACACCGGCTGCGCGAGGACGCGGAACTTGCGGATGTAGTTCTCCCGCACGAACGGGCGGGCGCCGAGCGGGTGCGCATCGGCGACGGCGATCTCGCCGATGACGGTGCTGCCGTCGGTCAGGGTGATCTCCACCCGGCCGCCGAACGCCTTCTCGGTGATGTCGGTCGAGTGGTAGCGGCGGGTCCACTCGGGATCCTCGACCGTGGTGATCTTGTGCCACAGCTCGACGGTGTCGGGGCGCTGCGCACGCTCGGGCGTGTACGAGTCGACGTGGTGCCAGGTGCCGTCCTGCAGTGCGACGGCGAAGATGTACGGCACCGAGTGGTCGAGCGTCTCGCGCGACGCCGTGGGGTCGTACTTCTGCGGGTCGTTGGCGCCCGAGCCGATCACGTTGTGCGTGTGATGGCTGGTGTGCAGCACGATCGACGCGATGTTCGCCGGGTCGCGCAGGGCGGGGTTGTCGGTGCCCAGTCGGCGGGCGAGGTCGATGATCGCCTGCGCCTGGTACTCCGCCGAGTGCTCCTTCGTGTACGTGTCGAGGATCGCCCGCTTCGGCTCGCCGGGTGCGGGCAGCGGCACCTCGTACGAGGCGTCGTTGCCGTCGAGCATCCAGGCGATCACGCCGTCTTCGCCTTCGTAGATCGGCGATGGCGAGGTCTGGCCGCGCATCGCGCGGTCGACGGCTTCGACGGCCATCTTCCCGGCGAACGCGGGGGCGTGCGCCTTCCAGGTCGAGATCTCGCCCTTGCGGCTCTGGCGGGTGGCGGTGGTGGTGTGCAGCGCCTGGCCGATCGCCTGGTAGATCGTCTCGGCGTCGAGCCCGAGCAGAGTGCCGATGCCGGCCGCGGCCGACGGGCCGAGATGCGCGACGTGGTCGATCTTGTGCTTGTGCAGCGAGATCGCCTTCACGAGGTCGACCTGGATCTCGTAGCCGGTGGCGAGGGCGCGCACGAGCGCGTGCCCGTCGGATCCGACGTGCTGCGCGACGGCGACGATCGGGGGGATGTTGTCACCGGGGTGCGAGTAGTCGGCCGCGAGGAAGGTGTCGTGGTAGTCGAGCTCGCGCACGGCGACGCCGTTCGCCCACGCCGCCCATTCGGGGCTGGTGCGCTGGTCGAGTGGGCAGCCGAACACGGTGCCGCCCTTGCCGCCGGTCGAGACGGGGTGGCTGAACGCCTGCGCGCGCGCGGCGTTGATCGGGGCGCGGGTGAGGGATGCCGCGGCGACCGCCGCGTTGTCGATCACGCGGTTGATGATCATGTCGGCGACCTCGGGCTCGACCTCGACGTGGTCGAC
>NZ_DAMDLU010000089.1:5807-11674 GCF_032084865.1 Microbacterium sp. | reverse complement strand
AATGGGCACGCGATGGCGGCCGCACCGATATCGACCGAGGCATCCTGCTCTGCCGCCACCATCACATGCAACTGCACCACGGCGGATGGCGCATCACCCGAGAAGGGACAGGCGAGTTCCTGCTGCATCCGCCCGGCGGCGAGCCTGCCATCCCCCTGCGTGCACGCGCAGCACTGGTCGCGGCCTGGGCCGGGATCGACCCGCCGCCCCGACGCTTCCGACCCGCAATCGCCTGAGCGTCCACCCGGCCGCCCCTGCACCCGCGGCCAACCTGCCGCCAACCGCATGGGCGAACGATTGGCCGAGCGGCCGGAAGAGCACGCTGCAGTCAAGTCCTGACTGTTCGACCAGCTATCCCGGCCACGACGTGAGCGAGCCTGCTGGCTGAGGGCGAAGCCGACGTACCCCGCCACCGTTCACTCCTGCTGAGCGACGACCTCGACCTTGAAGCCGGCAGCATTCTCCAGCCACCCCGCGTAATGCGCGTCGCCACCGGCGTGCGGATAGCGGTCGGCGTACAGCGGACGCCAACCATGAGGCTGCGCCGCCTCCATCAGCGCGTCGACATCGCTCGGAGAGCCGCCGTGAAAAGCGAGATGATTCATGCCTGCGCGGCGTCGGTCATGCTGCACCGACGACAACGTCGGCGACGTGGTCAGGGTCAGGTAGGCGCCGCCCGCCGACCAGGACTCGCCGCCCTCCCAGCTCTGCGTCCGGACGAAGCCGACCTGCTCCAACAACCACGGCCATCCTGACGCCGAGATGCCATCCGCCAACCACAGCTCGACGTGATGCAACCCCACGCTCATTCCTGCACCCGCCGCCGCTCGACCTCGTCGATGAACGCCACCACCAGCGGCGCGAGCTCCGCGCCGACGACGTCGGCAGGCCGCTTGGCGCCCTTCACCTCGAACGAGTGCCCACCCCCGGCGATCCATGTGATCCGGGCATCCCGACACGACGCCACCGCCTCCTCCAGCTGCGACAGCGGCTGCACGAACGGATCATTCGTGCCCTCCACGAACAGCTGCGGCGGGCGCACGATGGGCAGATGCTCGATTCGCGGCTTGTCGGGCTTGCCGGGCGGATGCAGCGGGTATCCGAGATACACGAGCCCGTCCACCTCCAGCCCCTCAGCGACAGCCATCGACGCCATCCGGCCGCCGTACGACTTGCCGCACGCCCAGATCGCGGCTCCGGGCCGTTCGGAACGGATCGACGCGACCACGGCGCGCCAGGTCAGCACAGCGTGCGCGGCAGGCCCGGGCATCCGCCGCCCCGCCTCGACGTAGGGGAAGTTGAAGCGCACCGTCGTGAGTCCCTCGGCACGAAGCGCCTCCGAGAAACCGATCAGGAACGGGTGATCCATACCCGCGCCGGCCCCGTGAGCGATCGCGACGACACCGCGCGAGGCTCCGCTCGGCTCCTCCCAGGCCGTCGTCACCGCCACGGGTCCCGACGGCAGCTGCACCGAGACGGCCATCAGACGCTCCGGGCGAACGGAAGACGCACGACCTCACCGCGACGCGCGCGCCGCAGCGCGACGAGCACCACGACCAGATGCACGACGCACACGATCACGTACAGCAGCAGCGGGATGCCCTGCGGCAGAAGACCCGACGCAACGGCGCTCGGCTGCGTCAGCCGCACGAGCCCGAGAGTGAGCTGCACGAGCAGCAGCGCCGTGGACACGATCAGGAACAGGCGGCCCCACGAACGTGCGAGAGCGGCGTTCTGCTTCGCCAGCGGCCCCTGGCGCGACAGCGATCCGTAGGCCGCGATCATCCCGCCGCCGGCGGCCAACGAACCCAGGAACGGAACCGGCAGCAGCACGAGCAGCCCGAGCGCCCAGGCCGAAGCGCCCGTCGCCTGGCCGCTCGAATCCGTCATCGCGGATCGGTCGGAGTCGACAGGTCGCTGCCGACGCCGGGCTTCGGCGCAGGCACGGGACCACCAGCCGCGGGGTCAGCAGTGCCACCGGGTGAGTCGATGCCGGGCTCCGCACCCGGAAGTGGAGGCTTGGGAGGAACGACCGGGCCGCCGGTCTTTCCGGGAGCGGGATCCGGCACGGGAGCCGGATCGGGAGCAGGAGCCGCTCCAGGAACAGGATCCGACCCGGGAACAGGACCCGATCCAGGAACAGGATCCGACCCGGGAACAGGATCCGATCCGGGAACAGGATCCGATCCGGGAACAGGACCCGACCCGGGAACGGCGGGATCCGGGGCAGGCGCAGGAGCAGGGTCCGCGACGGGCTGCGGCATCGGAGACACCGGGCCCCCCGGCGTCCCGGGACCGGATGCATCCGTCGGGCCGTCGGAATCGCCGTGACCCGCCGCGCCCGCGGAATCACCCTGCCCGGCAGCACTCGAGCCGCCCTGCCCGGCAGACGGAACACGCTCGCCGTACCGCGGCGGCTCGCTGAGATCCACCGGCGGACGCACCGTCTGCGACCGCTCCGGACCGACGACGCCCCGCGCCTTGGTCAGCGACGCGGGCTGCACCCGCACCTCGTAGTGGTCGGCGAGCATCTGCGTCATGCTCGCGAAATCACGACGGCGACGCACGATCGAGTAGGTCACCAGGCTCATGATCATGCCGAGCGCGACACCGATGAGCAGGAAGCCCAGGAAGAGCGAGATCGGAGCATCCGGGGTGCCGAACAGCATGACAGCAGAGAGCAGCAGACCGATCAGCACGCCGTTGGTCGCCCCCGACCGCGCCGCAGCCGCGTATCCGAGCTTCCCGGTCACACGCTCGACCGTGCGCACACCCTCACCGACGATCGCGATGTCGCGCGCGGGCACCTCTCCCGCGATCAGCTTCGAGACGATCTTCTGGGCAGCCTCGTAATCCTTCGTCGAGGCGATCACCTCGCCGAGATCGGTGCCTTTTCCCGGTCGATTCAGCATGCTCATCCGGCCATTGTCCCATCGACCCCTATGCGACGTCACCCGCCCGGCCGACAGCGACCTCGCGGACTACGCTTGACGCGTGAGCACACAACGGGTCTTCGTCGCACGTCTGGCAGGATGCGCCGTCTTCGACCCCGCCGGCGATCGCCTCGGCAAAGTGCGCGACGTCGTCATCGTGTACCGCAAGACGGCCTCGCCGCGCGTCATCGGGCTCGTCGTCGAGATCCCCGGCCGCCGCCACGTCTTCCTCTCCATCGGCCGCGTCACCTCCATCCGCGCCGGCCAGGTCATCACCACCGGCCTCATCAACGTGCGTCGCTTCCAGCCCCGCCCCGGCGAGGTGCGCGTGGTCGCCGAGTTCCTCGGCCGCCGGGTCAGCCTCATCGACGGCGGCGGCACGGCCGTGGTCGAAGACGTCGCCATCGAGCAGGACCGGCACAGCGAGTGGGGAATCACCCAGCTGTTCCTGCGCAAGGCGAAGACCAGCGCGTCGCCGTTCGCGAAGGGTCCGACGACATTCGCCTCGTGGAACGAGGTCGCCGAGCTGCGAGAGCCCGGCGAGGCGCAGTCGGCCGAGCAGCTGGTCGCCACCTATTCCGAACTGCACGCTGCCGACCTCGCCACCACCCTGCTCGACCTGCCTCAGGAGCGACGGATCGAGGTCGCCGAGGAGCTGCCCGACGAGAGACTCGCCGACGCGCTCGAGGAGATGCCCGAAGACGACCAGGTCGGCATCCTCGATCGGCTGGGCGACGAGCGCGCCGCAGACGTGCTCGACGAGATGGAGCCCGACGACGCCGCCGACCTGCTCGCCCAGCTGCCGCCGGAGCGACTCGAGCACCTGCTCACCCTGATGGACCCGGAAGAGGCCGAGGACGTCCGCAAGCTGCTGCGCTACGGCGCCGACACCGCCGGCGGGCTGATGACCCCTGAGCCGATCATCCTGTCGGCCGACGCGACCGTCGCCGAGGCGCTGGCGCTCATCCGTCGCCACGAGCTGCACCCGGCCCTCGCCGCAGCCGTGTTCGTCACGCTGCCGCCGTTCGAGACGCCGACGGGGCGCCTGCTCGGCGTCGTGCACTTCCAGAAGATGCTGCGCTATCCCCCGCACGAGCGGCTCGGCGCGATCCTCGACGAGTCCGTCGAGCCGGTCGCCGTCACCGCGTCGGCGGCCGAGGTCGCGCGCATGCTCGCCAGCTACGACCTCGTCTCGCTCCCCGTGATCGACACCGCCCACCGCCTGATGGGCGCCATCAGCGTCGACGACGTGCTCGACTACCTGCTGCCCGACGACTGGCGCACCCATGACGCCGACGAGCCGACAGCAGGAATCCGATGATGGCGCGTCCGTCGCGCACCGCGCGCCTCGACACCCCCGGCACCCGCGGCGTCTCGCGCTCCCAGACGCCGTCGCGCGACCGGTTCGGACGGTTCACCGAGTGGGTCGCTCGAGCGATGGGCACTCCGACCTTCCTCACCATCCTCACCCTGTTCTGCGCGCTCTGGATCGGCTACACGCTGCTGGCCGAGCAGAACGGGTGGTGGCGCTTCGACTCCGCCGCACTGGGCTTCACCGCCCTCACATTGATCCTGTCGCTGCAGGCCTCGTACGCCGCTCCCCTCATCCTGCTCGCACAGAACCGCCAGGACGACCGCGACCGCGTGCAGATCGAGCAGGACCGTCAGCGCGCCGAGCGCAACCTCGCCGACACCGAGTACCTCGCCCGCGAGATCGTCGCGCTGCGCATGGCCCTCGAGGAGCGCTCGAACCAGCAGATCACCCGCGACGCACTGCGCCAGGAGCTGAAAGCCCTCCTCGCCGACCTCAGCGACGACAGCGCAGCCGAGAACAGCCATGACGCTCGCTGACCGCGTGCGCACGGCTGTCGCGGCCGTCACCGACCCCGAGCTGCGCCGCCCGATCGGCGACCTCGACATGGTGCGCGACATCGCCGTCCACGGCACGATCGCGCGGGTCGGCATCGTGCTCACGATCGTCGGATGCCCCGCCGCCCAGCACATCGAGCAGGATGTCCGGGATGCCGCGGCATCCGTTCCCGGCATCGATGAGGTCACCGTCGACGTCGGCGTCATGACCCCCGACGAGCGGCGTGCGCTCACTGAGAAGCTGCGCGAGGGTCGCCCCGCCCGGCAGATGCCGTTCGGACCGGACTCGCTGACGCGGGTGATCCTCGTCTCGAGCGGGAAGGGCGGCGTCGGCAAGTCCACCGTCACCGCGAATCTGGCCGTCGCCCTCGCCCGTCAAGGGCTCCGGGTCGGACTGGTGGATGCCGATGTGCACGGCTTCTCGATCCCGGGGCTGCTGGGCATCGCGCCCGGCACGCAGCCCACCCGCATCGACGACCTCATGCTGCCGCCGGTCGCACACGACGTGAAGACCGTGTCGATCGGCATGTTCCTGCGCGACGGCGAAGCCGTGGTCGCGTGGCGCGGGCCGATGCTGCATCGCACCGTGCAGCAGTTCCTCACCGACGTGTTCTTCGGCGACCTCGACGTGCTGCTGATCGACATGCCCCCGGGCACCGGAGACATCGCGATCTCGATCGGCCAGATCCTGCCGCACGCCGAGGTGCTCGTGGTGACCACCCCGCAGCCGGCGGCGGCCGACGTCGCGATCCGCAGCGGGCTCGTCGCCAGGCAGACCGGTCAGCGGGTGATCGGCGTGATCGAGAACATGGCGGCGTTCGCCCTGCCCGACGGGACCCTGCTCGACCTGTTCGGCGAGGGCGGAGGCGCCGAGGTGGCGAGGGCGCTCAGCACCGACGGCGATGACGTTCCGCTGCTGGCATCCATTCCGCTCAGCCCGGCGCTGCGCCGGGGCGGCGACCAGGGCGTACCGGTCGTGCTCGGCGATCCCGACGACATCGCGGCACGCGCCATCGTCGATGTCGCGGAGCGGATCGCCCACCGCGGCCGGGGGCTGTCCCGGCG
>NZ_DAMDLU010000089.1:0-5752 GCF_032084865.1 Microbacterium sp. | reverse complement strand
ACGTCGAACGGCGGCGGGGTCTGGCGGGAGAAGTACGTGCGCGTCATGCGCGGCCGCACGGGGGTGACCGGATCGGTGGCGACGGCAGTCGGCGCGGACACCGGCTTCGCCTCGAACTCCGGCTCTTCGAAGAGGGCGTCGCGGATGATCCGGCGCGGGTCGTACTGGCGCGGATCGAGCTTGCGCCAGTCGACCTCGTCGATCTCAGGGCCGAGCTCGTCGCGCATCCTGCTCTTCGTGTCGCGGAGGTACTCTCCCGCGCGGCGTACGAACTTCGCGAACGACTCCGCGGCCTTCGGCAGACGCTCGGGGCCGATGATGATGACAGCGATAAGCCCGATCAGCAGCAGCTTGTCGAAGGTCAACCCCAGTTCCATCCCCCCAGGCTACCCGCCGCGCCTCCCCGCGTGATCCGCCGCCGCCGCTTACGCTGGTGAACACAAGCTTTTCCGAGGAGAGACCCCATGAGCGAGCACGACGCGAACGCCCGTTTCGCGCGAGAGACGATCGTGGAACCCGCCGCGATCGCACGCGCGCGCGCCCACGCCCTGGAACTCGGAGCCGCCCCGATCAGCGCCGCGGTGGGCGCGCAGAGCGCGGTGCTGGCCGCCGCCAGCGCCGCCCGATCGATCCTCGAGATCGGCACCGGCGCTGGAGTCTCCGGCCTGTGGCTGCTGCGCGGAGCGCCGCAGGCGGTGCTGACCACCATCGACAACGAGCGCGAGCACCTCGCAGCCGCTCGCCAGGCATTCGCCGACGCGCGCATCCCCGCTGCCCGCGGCCGCTTCATCACCGGCCGCGCGGCCGACGTGCTGCCGCGCATGAACGAAGGCGCATACGACATCGTCTTCATCGACGCCGACGCCGAGAACGTCATCGAGTACGTCGAGCACGGCCTGCGTCTCGTGCGCACCGGCGGCCTGGTTCTCGTGCCGCGTGTGCTGCAGGGCGGCCGCGTGGCAGACCCGGTGCAGCGCGACGCGGTGACCAGCGCCTACCGTTCGCTGGTGCAGGAGACCCAGGAGTCGCAGGCGGTGCTCGCCGCCCTCTCGACCGTCGGCGAGGGACTGCTGCAGCTCGCCCGCATCGCCGAGTAGACCCGGCTGGCGGGTGCCTGCCGATCACGCGCCGCGGAACAGGCACCCGGCGGGCTGGAACAGCAGAGGGGCGGTGGATCCGCAGATCCACCGCCCCTCTCATCGGGAGGTCAGGCGCTCACGACGGCACCCAGCACGTCGTGAAGCTCCTTCGCCTCTGCGTCGTTCACGGATACGACCAGACGTCCGCCGCCCTCGAGCGGAACCCGCACGATGATGAGTCGCCCCTCCTTCACGGCCTCCATCGGTCCGTCGCCGGTCCTCGGCTTCATCGCTGCCATCGTGGCACCCTTTCCCTCGGTGGTATGCGTCAAGTTTATCGGTACCCTCCCCCTTCGGCGTTACGCGCGTCACATCCGGGTCACGGGATCTGCCAGAACGTCCGCGCCGAGCCGTACATCGCGAGAATCCAGACCCACTGCAGCAGCAGGCAGACCAGCAGCACCCCCCACCGGTACGCCCCCGAACGCGGCACCGCGACGGCCCCTGCGAGCGGGGTCAGCGGGAAGAGCAGGCGGAAGGTGCTCGACTGCGGGAAGAACACCGCCAGCAGATACAGCAGGTAGCTCGCACTCCAGAGCCGGATGTCGAGGCCGAGCCGCCGCACGCTGCGCGCGCGCAGCAGGGCGTACGCCGCGCCGATCACCAGGACCACGAGGATGACCCAACCCGCCCATGTGGGCATCCCCCACTGCTCGGCCCAGAACTCGGCACCGCGCACGAAACCCTCGAACGGGATGAAATCCTCAGACGCGTCGCTGAGCCAGTTGCGTCGCCACGACAGCTCCGTCTTCAAGTACCCGCCGGGATCGCCCGTGACGACCCCGGCGATCACCTGCCACGAGAAGCCGACCACGGTCGTCAGCGCGCCGAGCGCGACGATGTGCACGATGTCCTTCACCGGCAGCGGATGCCTGTCACGCGTGAGCCACCGCGAGATGCCGTGCAGCCCGAGGAACAGCGCGAACGCCAGCACTCCGGGACGAGTGAAGCCCATCACCGGGATCACGAGGTACAGCCATCCGTACCGGTGTCGCGACACGAGGTCGATCGCCACGAGCAGCAGCAGCACGAACAGGCTCTCGGCGTACCCCACCTGGAACAGGGCGGCGAGCGGCCCGCTCGCGAAGAACGCCACCGCCCACAGCGCCGCGGTCGCCCCGATCCGGGTACGCAGCAGCCGGAACAGGGCGAGACAGGCGAGGTAGCCCGACACGAGCGACACCAGCACCGCCCCGGCCCCCCAGTCGCCCAGACCCGCGAACTGCGCGAGGTATGCGTACACCGGCATGAACGCCCAGGCGTTCTCGAGGACCTGACCGGCGTCGTTCACCGGCAGCGCGGTCGGGTAGCCGAAAACCGCGACCGTCCAGTACCACTGGGCGTCCCAGCCGAGGGCGTAGTCGCCCAGCGTCGGCGCCGCCCCGAACCGAGATGAGACGCTCGACCAGGCCGCGGCGAGCGCGAAGAACCCGGTCGTCACCAGCCGCGACAGCAGATAGATGATCGCGATGCGGGCAGGGACGGGCGTGCGCACCCAGCCGCGCGGTGCGCCGGTCAGGACGCGGTGAGCCACGCGCGCAGTCCGCGTTCGACGTCCTCGATCTGCTCGATCGGCACGCGCTCCTCATCGTGGTGTGCGAGGTGCGGATCGCCGGGGCCGTAGTTCACGGCGGGAACGCCCATCGCCGAGAAGCGCGCGACATCGGTCCAGCCGTACTTGGCGTGCGCCTCTCCCCCGACGGCCGCGAGGAACTGCTGAGCGATCGGCGCGTCCAGGCCGGGACGAGCGCCGCCGGCGACGTCGAGGACCTCGACCTCGAACCCCGCGAACGCCGCGCGAACGTGGTCCTCCGCGTCGGCCACGCTCTTGCTCGGCGCGAAGCGGTAGTTGACCTCGACCTCGCACAGGTCGGGGATGACATTGCCGGCGACGCCGCCGCGGATGCTGACTGCGTTGAGCCCCTCGCGGTAGCCCAGGCCTTCGACCGTGACCTCACGGGCCCGGTACTCGGCCAGCCGGGTGAGGATCGGCGCTGCCGCGTGGATCGCGTTCTCGCCGATCCAGGAGCGCGCGCTGTGCGCGCGAACGCCGTGCACGCGGACGACCGCGCGCAGCGTTCCGTTGCATCCGCCCTCGACGCGTCCGTCGGACGGCTCGCCCAGGATGGCGAAGTCGGCGGCGAAGAGGTCGGGGCGCGCCTGGGCGAGCAGGTTGAGACCGTTCAGCGAGGCGTCCACCTCCTCGTTGTCGTACCACATCCAGGTGATGTCGACCGAGGGGTCGGTGAGCTCGGCTGCCAGCTTGAGCTGCACCGCCACGCCGGCCTTCATGTCGACCGTGCCGCGCCCCCACAGGTATCCCGCACCGTCGAGCTCGACGTCGCGGGTGGGCACGTTGCCGTTGATCGGCACGGTGTCGATGTGCCCGGCGATGACCACGCGCTGCGCCCTGCCGAGAGCCGTGCGGGCGACGACGGTGTTGCCGTGACGCACCACCTCGAGGTGCGGGTACGCCCGCACCGCCGCCTCGATCTCGTCTGCCAGCAGCGCCTCGCCGCCCGACACGCTCGGGATGTCGCAGATCGTGCGGGTGAGCTCGAGAGAGGATGCAGTCAGATCCAGCGCCATGCGCCCAGCCTAGCCACGCCGACACATCTCGCCACGACTGAGCGTGGCACCGTACCGTAGAGGCATGAGCACTGCACGCACGGTCTGGGGCGTCGGCCTGAGCACGATCGCGTCCGACGGCACCGTCCTCGATGCCTGGTACCCCGAGCTCGGGCTCGGTGACCAGGAGCCCGACGATGCCGCGGCTGCGGCATCGTCGTGGGGCGCCTTCGCCGACGACGACGAGCGCCGGGGAGTGACGGTCGAGTTCGTTCAGCTCTCCGTCGACCTCGACACGCCGGTCGCATCCACCGCTGACGCGTATCTGCGCCTGCACGCCCTGTCGCACCTGCTGGTTCGTCCCAACGGGCTCAGCCTCGACGGCATCTTCGGGCACCTGCCCACCGTGGCGTGGACCAACGCCGGGCCCATGCATCCGGCCGATGCGGCGAGACTGCGGCCGGTGCTGCAGCGCCACGGCATCCAGGTGCAGGGGCTCGACAAGCTCCCCCGCCTCACCGACTACGTGCAGCCCGCCGGCGTGCGCATCGCCGACGCGTCGCGGGTTCGTCTCGGCGCCCACCTCTCCCCCGGCACGACGGTCATGCACGAGGGCTTCGTGAACTTCAACGCCGGCACCCTCGGCGCCTCGATGGTGGAGGGACGCATCTCGCAGGGCGTCGTGGTCGGCGACGGCAGCGACATCGGCGGCGGCGCATCGATCATGGGCACGCTCTCCGGCGGCGGCCAGCACCGCGTCTCGATCGGCGCGCGCACGCTGCTGGGAGCGAACGCGGGCATCGGGATCTCGCTGGGTGATGACTGCATCGTCGAGGCCGGGCTGTACCTGACCGCGGGAACCAAGGTCGTCGTCGCCGACGCCCCGGTCATGCCGGAGGGCGGGCGACAGACGATCAAGGCCGCCGAGCTGTCGGGCCGCAGCGGGCTGCTGTTCCGCCGCAACTCGCTGAGCGGCGCGGTCGAGGTCGTGCAGCGCTCGGGCCACGGGGTGACGCTGAACGAGATGCTGCACGCCTGATCACGGTGCACGTTCAGGCCCGCGTCCGCGCCTGATGTTAGTGTGGGACCCGACGCCCCTCGCGAAGCGAGACGTCTGCGTCGTCGAAATCCTTCCGCACCGGCATCCGGTCGCGGTCACTCGAGCGGCGAAACGATGCGCGATCCCGCGCCGTCGCCCCCTTCCGCAGCCATGCTGCGCCTTCCCGGAGATACTCCTATGCCTTCCTTCCTCGATCTCGGCGTGCCCGCCGCGCTGGCCGACGTTCTGGCCGCCGACGGCAAGACCGAGGCGTTCGCCATCCAGCGCGACACGCTTCCGGACTCCCTCGCGGGCCGCGACCTGCTCGGCCGCGGCCGCACCGGCAGCGGCAAGACCATCGCCTTCGCGCTGCCCCTGGTTGCTCGCCTGTCGGCATCCGGCACTCGCCGCCAGCCCGGCCGTCCCCGCGGACTCGTGCTCGCGCCGACCCGCGAGCTCGCCACCCAGATCGCCGCGACCATCAGGCCGCTCGCCGAGGCCGTCGGCATGCGCGTCACCCCGGTGTTCGGCGGCGTCTCGCAGCGTCCGCAGGAGCAGGCGCTGCGCGGCGGCGTCGACATCGTCGTGGCGTGCCCAGGCCGCCTCGAAGACCTCATGAAGCAGGGCGTCGTCTCGCTCGGTGCCGTCGAGGTCGCCGTGCTCGACGAAGCCGACCACATGGCCGACCTGGGCTTCCTGCCGGGCGTCACCCGCATCCTCTCGGCCACTCCGGCCGGCGGTCAGCGCCTGCTGTTCAGCGCCACCCTCGACCGCGGCATCGACTCGCTCGCGAAGCGGTTCCTCAGCAGCCCGGTCAGCCACGAGGTCGACGAGGCCAGCGTTCCCGTCGGCGAGATGACCCACCGCGTGCTCATCGCGTCTGACGCGGACGCCAAGAAGAAGCTCGTCGAGGACCTCGCCTCGGGTCTGGGCCGTCGCATCCTGTTCACCCGCACCAAGCACCATGCCAAGAAGCTCGCCAAGCTGCTGACCTCGGCGGGCATCC
>NZ_DAMDLU010000088.1:0-11872 GCF_032084865.1 Microbacterium sp. | reverse complement strand
GTCCGCGCGCGGCGCGGCCCGCGCTCCGCTCGCGCTCGGCTCGCGCTCCGTGCCCGCCCGCTGGTCCCGAATGGTCCCCTCCCAGCATTCGAGGCGACCATATGGGCCCAGTCAGCGAGGTCGAGGCCGGCCCCGTGGCTGAGCCCGCGCCCGCTGGTCCCGAATGGTCCCCTCCCGGCATCCGAAGCGACCATATGGGCCCAGTCAGCGGAATGGATGCCGATCGTGGGCCGAGCCGCCGGTGGACCCGAATGGCGGCATCCCGGCAGCCCGGGCAACCATATGGGACCAGTCAGCAGAGTGGATGCCGATCACGACGCCCGCGCCTGCGGCAGAGCGCACGCAGTCACGGCGCGCGCCGAGCCGCACGACAGTGGGCCCGAATGGCTGCATCCCGGCATCCGAAGCGACCATATGGGACCAGTCGGCGGGAGGGATGCCGAGCAGGAGGGCGCGCGCACCGCCGAGCCACGCGCCGGTGGGCCCGAATGGCAGCATCCCAGCATCCGAAGCGACCATATGGGCCCAGTCAGCAGGAGGGATGCCGAGCAGGACGCAGCGCGCACCGCCGAGCCGCACGCCGGTGGGCCCGAATGGCGGCATCCCGACATCCGAGGCGACCATATGGGCCCAGCCAGCAGAGTGGATGACGCGACCCCGCCCGGCCCGCGGCTAACGGGACGGGCGGGACTGCCGACAGTCCCCAGGGACGGACCAGGATGGGCCGTCGTCGCACCGGCTTCGCGCCGGGGCCGATCTTCCAGGATGGAGCTCATGATCGTCGTCACGCGCCTGAACCGCAGCAGGTTCGCGGTCAACCCCGACCTGATCGAAAGGGTGCAGGAATCCCCTGACACCACGATCGTCATGGTCGACGGCGCGCGTTTCGTCGTCCGCGAGACCATGGAAGAGCTCATCGGGCAGATCACCGCATTTCGCGCGGGTGTTCTGGCGCAGGCATCCCGGCTCTCCGCCGCCGCTCGGACCGAAGGCCTCTGATGGACATCGGACTCATCCTCGGACTCGTCCTCGCGTTCGGCTCGCTGCTCGCCATGATCAGCATGGAGGGCGCGTCGGTCTCGGCACTGCTGCTGCCCGCGCCGATGATGCTCGTCTTCGGCGGCACCATCGCCGTCGGCATCGCGAGCGGCACGCTGCGCGACTTCCTGCATGCGGTGAAGGCGCTGCCGCGGGCGTTCCGCGGCGAGCGCCGCACCGCGCAGAGCATGATCAGCACAATCGTCGGTCACGCCGAGAAGGCGCGCACCGAAGGGCTCCTGTCGCTCGAGCACGGCGTCGCCGACGAGAAGGATCCGTTCCTGCGGCAGGCGCTGCAGAGCATCGCCGACGGCATCGACGCCGAGGATCTGCGCATCCTGCTCGAAGACGAGATCGCCTCCGCCGCCGCCCGCAACCGCACCGCCTCGCGGTTCTTCATGACTCTCGGAGGCTTCGCCCCGACCGTGGGGATCATCGGCACGGTCGTCTCGCTCACCCACACGCTCGAGAAGCTCGACCAGCCCGAGACGCTCGGCCCGATGATCGCCGCCGCGTTCGTCGCCACGCTGTGGGGCCTGCTCTCGGCGAACTTCATCTGGCTTCCCATCGGCGGCCGCCTGCAGCGACTCGGCGAGCTGGAACTGGAGCGCATGACCGTGCTCATGGAGGGGATGCTGGCCGTGCAGGCCGGCGCTGCTCCGGCGCACGTCGAAGAGCGCCTGGGCGCACTCGTGTCGGACGCGAACCCCGGCAAGACCCCCTCCAAGAACAGCAAGGGCAAGGCCGAGAAGAAGGGCCGAGAAGGGAGCGACGCCACGTCACCGCTCTCCGAGGTCGGACTGTGAGCGTCCGGCGTCGTCGGCGCATCGAGCCCGAGGGCCATTCCGGCCCCGACGAGCGCTGGATGGCGTCGTACCTCGACATGATCACCGTGCTGATGTGCATGTTCATCGTGCTGTTCGCCATGTCGACGGTCGATCAGGAGAAGTTCGAGGCGCTGAGCGCATCGCTGGCGACCGGGTTCGGGCAGGAGAAGACCGACGAGGTCGACGTGTCGGAAGGGGTGGTCGTGCCCGCGAACCTGCTCGACGAGAAGGGCCAGGGCTTCGCCGACGTCGAGCTGTCGACCGCGCAGAAGGAGTTCGACGACCTCTCGGCGCTGCGCGAGCGCATCCGCGACGCCCTCGCCCAGCAGGGGCTGGCCGACGCCGCCACCTTCACGATCGACGCCCGCGGCCTGACGATCAGCCTGGTCAGCGCCGAGACCTTCTTCGCCACGAACAGCACGGAGCTCACCCCCGTCGCCGTCGACATCCTGAATGCTCTCGGCTCGGTGCTGGTCAGCATCCCGAACCAGATCTCGGTCGAGGGCCACGCCGACAGCCGGCAGTCGGTCGCCCCGTTCGAGACCAACTGGGAGCTGTCCTCGGGCCGATCGACCCAGGTGCTGCGCCACCTCGTCGAGGGGGCCGGGATCAACCCCGCGATCATCCAGTCGGTCGGTTTCGGCGACGCGCGACCGATCGTGCCGGGTGCGGAGCCGGAGGCTCTGGCACAGAACAGACGGGTCGACGTCGTCGTCCTCTCGGATGCCGAAGAGGGGGTGCGACAGCTGCTTCCGAGCCTGCAGGCGAAGGCGCCCTCTCGCTGATCGATCGTTCTGCTTACGCGCGCCGATCACCGCCCGATAGTCGGGGTCGTGGTGATCGAGGACAGCGCGCGTTCAGCGGTGCGTGCAGAGAGCAGCGTCGAGCTGTACGACTTCGGTCGTTCGACGACCCTCTCGCGCGAGCACGCCCGCATCCTCGAGATGTCGTTCGACACGTTCGCCCGGCAGTGGGGCTCGCAGCTGTCCGCCCGCACCCACGCACGCTCGCACGTCGTCGTCGAGGCGGTCGCGATGCAGACCTACGACGAGTACGGCGGATCGCTGCCGCCCGCGACGACGCTCGTCGTCTGCGCGCTGCCCGGCACCGACGCCCGCGCCGTGATCCAGTTCCCCGCGTCGCTCGCGACCGCTTGGGTGGTGCAGATGGTCGGCGGCCGTCCGGTCGACACCGCTGAGGCGCGCCCCCTCACCCACATCGAGCAGGCGCTGGTCGGTGCGGTGATGAAGGATGCCATCGAGCACCTCACGCGCTCGCTCGATGGGCTGCTGCCCGACGGCATCACGATCGCCGGCATCCAGCACAGCTCGCAGTTCACCCAGGTCGCCGCGGCCAACGAACCCGTGATCGTCGCCAAGCTCTCGATCCGCTCCGGCGGCCGGGCACTCGGGGCGAGCGTCATGCTTCCGGCATCCGTGATCCTGCGGGCGCTGTCGGCGGCCGCCACGGGCGCACCCGAGACGGCCTCCCCCGGCGCCATCGACCGGCAGGTCGAGCAGACGCCGGTCGAGATCGCACTGCGTCTCACCCCCCGCAGAGTGCGCCCGCACGAGGTGCTCGATCTCGCCGTCGGCGACCTGCTGACCCTTCCGCACGCCGCCGACCGTCCCCTCGACCTCATGGTCGGAGACCAGTCGGTGGCCACGGCCGCCGTGGGTGCCAGCGGCGCCCGTCTCGCCTGCGTCGTCACCGCGACGACGTCCGTCACCGCTCAGGAGCCTTCGTGACCAGCAGCATCGCCTACGAATCCGCCATCGCCGCCGCCCTCGCCGCGCGTCTGCCCACCGCGGCGCCGGCGACGGCCGTCGCGTCGCAGGCGTCGGGCGACACCGGCGATGCCGTGATCGTCGGGTACGTCGGCGAGGCCAGCGCGCAGCTCGCGGTGCAGATCTTCGAACCGGATGCCCTGATCGACGGCCTCGCAGATGCACCGCTGACCGAACGGCTGCAGGGTCCCCTCGAGCTCGCCGTCGGCGCGCTCGGCGCGGGACGGCTCGATGTGGCCACCCTCGGCGACGCGTCGGCCGTGTTCGCCCACCCGTCGGCGCAGGTGTTCGACCTGCAGGACGACGCGGGCCGTGTGCTCGGCCGCCTCGCCGTGCGCATCACGCACGTCCCGCAGGCGGCACCGGCTGCTTCGCGTCGTCTGCAGCGCATCGCCGGTGTCGAGATGGATCTCACCGTCGAGGTGGGACGCACGCGGATGGCCGTGCGTGACGTGCTCGATCTCGAGCCGGGGCGCATCGTCGAGCTCGATCGCTCGGCCGGTGCTCCCGCAGACGTGCTGCTCAACGGGCGCGTGATCGCGCACGGCGAGATCGTCGTCGTCGACCAGGACTATGCGGTGCGGATCACCCGCATCCTCGAGAACGCCGAGGCCTGATCTGGACGAGCTGCTCCTGCTGCTGCGCGTCGCCCTCTCGCTGGCGGCGGTGCTCGGGCTGCTCTGGTACGTGCAGCGTCGGGTCGGCAAGCGGGTGCAGCAGCGACGCGACGGCGCGGAGATCACCGTGGTCGCGCGTCGCGCGCTCGGTTCGAAGGCGCAGCTCGTGGTCGTCGAGACCGACGATGCGCGGTACATGCTCGGGATCACCGAGCACGGCGTGAACCTCATCGAGCGGACGGCGGCCGAGCACATCACCCGTCCCGTCGTGCACCGGGGCGCCGAGGAGCCGGTGGCGGGCGACGCAGCCAGCAGCACGTTCGATGCGCTGCTGGCCGAGGAACGCGCGGTCGAGCAGCCGCCGCTGCGTCGCCACCGCCGCCCGAGCTCATCCGATCCGCTCGGCGGATCGATCCTCTCCCCGCAGACCTGGCGGCAGACCGCAGAGTTCCTGCGTCGCGCGCGATGAGCGCCACCCTGACGATCGCGCGGCGTGCCACCGTGCTCGCGCTGTTCGGCGCGGCGCTGGTCGTCGCCTCCGTGCTGGGCACCGCCGCCGCCGCGCACGCCGGTGTCGGGCATGCGGCATCCGTCTCCGCGGCCGCGTCGGCCGCCGCATCCGTCTCGGCATCCGCACCCGCAGCATCCGCACCCGCAGCATCCGCATCCCTCTCGGCCCCGACCACCGTCGACCAGCCCGACGACCCGGAGGCACCCACCCCTCCCACCGCACCGGGATCGGATCAGCAGGGCATCACGATCGACATCAACGGCGTCGACGGGTCGCCGTCGTCGTCGATCCTCACGCTGCTGGGCATCACGCTGCTGTCGATCGCGCCCGCGCTGCTGCTGATGATGTCGTCGTTCACCAAGATCTTCGTCGTGCTCGCGATGACCCGTAACGCGCTCTCGCTGCCGACGATCCCGCCCAACCAGGTGCTCGCCGGCCTCGCGCTGTTCCTGTCGATGTTCATCATGTGGCCGGTGCTGACCGACATCAACACCGTCGCCGTGCAGCCGTACATCGACGGCTCCGTCACGTTCACCCAGGCGGTCGACCTCGGCCAGCCACCGCTGCGCGACTGGATGCTGCGCTACACCCGCGAAGAGGATCTCGCGCTGCTCACCCGGATCGCCTCGCTGCCGAACCCGGAGGATCCGCAGAGCGTGCCGCTGTACACGCTGATCCCCGCGTTCATGATCTCGGAGCTTCGCGCCGCGTTCATCATCGGGTTCGTCATCTTCGTGCCGTTCCTCGTAATCGACCTCGTCGTCGCCGCGGCGCTGATGTCGATGGGCATGATGATGCTCCCGCCGGTGATGATCTCGCTGCCGTTCAAGATCCTGCTGTTCATCCTCGTCGACGGGTGGGGTCTCATCATCCGCACGCTGATCGAGAGCTACGGGGGTGTCGGATGAGTCCCGAGGCCGTTCTCGACATCGGCACGCAGGGTCTGCTGGTCGCCGCGAAGCTCGCCGCTCCCCTGCTGATCACCGCGCTCGTCGTCGGCTTCGCCATCTCGCTGCTGCAGTCGATCACCCAGGTGCAGGAGGTGACGCTGTCGTTCGTGCCGAAGATCGTCGCGGTGGGCATCGCGCTGCTCATCGCCGGCAACTGGATGATCTCCGAGATCGTGCAGTTCACCGAGATGATGTTCGACCGCATCCCGCAGCTGCTGAGCGGCGGCTGACGTGCACATCCCGATCGACTTCGCCTGGCTCGAAGCGACGATGCTCGCCGGCGTGCGCATCACGGCGTTCGTCATGATCGCCCCGCCCTTCTCGTACGGCGGATTCCCGGTGCGCATCAAGGCGATGCTCGCCATGGCGCTGGCCCTGGCCGTGTCGGGTGTGGTCGCACCCGGGTACGAGACCCTCGACACTGCGGCGTTCCTGGGCGCCCTCGTCGTGCAGGTGCTCACCGGCGCCGTGCTCGGCTTCCTCGTCTTCCTGTGCTTCTCGGCCGTGCAGGCCGCGGGCGGACTGATCGACATCTTCGGCGGCTTCCAGCTCGCGCAGGCGTTCGACCCGCAGTCGCTGGTCAACGGCGCGCAGTTCACCCGCCTGCTGCACATGACCGCCTTCGCGCTGCTGTTCGCCTCGGGCGGGTATCAGATCGTGCTCGGTGGCCTCGCCCGCAGCTTCTCTGCGGTTCCCGTCGACGGCCTGATCGATCTCGCCTCACCCGCCGAGATGCTCGTCGACGGGGTGGTGCAGATGTTCCTCGGCGCGGTGCAGATCGCGGGACCGCTGCTGCTGGTGCTCTTCCTGGCGGATGCCGGTCTGGGCCTCATCACCCGAGTCGCACCCGCTCTGAACGCCTTCGCGATGGGCTTCCCGATCAAGATCCTGCTCACCCTCGTACTCGCCGGGTTCACCTTCATCGCGCTGCCCGGGATCATCGACGCCCTCACCACCGAGGCGGTGCGCATGATGCAGGGGGTGGGGCGATGAGCGACAGCGGCGAACGCAGTGAGAAGGCGACCGACAAGCACCTTCGCGAGGCCCGGCAGAAGGGCAAGCTCTCGCGCAGCCAGGACCTCACCGCCTGGCTGGGCATCGCCGCCGCCGGCATCGCGATGCCCGCGGCAATGGCGGCCGGCGCCGCCGCGGGCACCGAGCAGCTCATCACGCTGCCGTCGATCATGCGCGACCCGTCGCCGCAGGCGGCGCTGAGCGTGCTCGGGCTCGGCCTCGGGTCGGTGCTGCCCACCCTCGGCACGCTGCTCGTCAGCGTCGCGGTGGTCACCCTGATCGGCGCGGTCGTGCAGGGCGGGGTGCGGATGCGCAAGCTGTCGGGCCGTTACGAGCAGTTCAATCTCGTCTCGGGCGCGAAGCGCCTGTTCGGCATGCAAGCGCTGTGGGAGGGCGCGAAGGCGCTGCTCAAGACCGCGGCGATCGCCGTCGCACTGTGGGCCGTGATCGCTTCGCTGGTGCCCGTGCTCTCGGTCAGCGGCGCGCACTCGATCACCCGCCTGCTCAGCACCGCGGCGGGCGGAACCGCGACGCTGCTGCAGGTCGCCGTCGCGGTCGGCCTGGGGCTCGCGGCCCTCGACGTGTTCGTGGTGATGCGCCGCAACATGAAGCACACCCGCATGACCAAGCGGGAGGTGCGCGACGAGCACAAGAACTCCGAGGGCGACCCGCTGATCCGGCAGCAGCGCCGCTCGCGTCAGCTGGCCATGAGCCGCAACCGCATGATCGCCGCCGTCAGCGGGTCGGACGTGGTGCTGGTCAACCCCACGCACGTCGCCGTCGCGCTGCGCTACGAGGTCGGCCGATCCGCCCCGAAGGTCGTCGCGAAGGGCAAGGGCGTCGTCGCCGAGCGCATCCGCGAGCGCGCGACCGAGGCCGGCGTGCCGATGGTGCGCGACGTCACGCTCGCCCGCGCGCTGCACGCGGCGTGCGAGCTCGGGCAGGAGATCCCCGCAGAGCTGTACACGGCGGTCGCCCGGGTGCTCGTGTTCGTCGACATGCTGCGCAAGCGCGGGTCGGCGCGCGGGGTGCACGCGATCCCGGAGAGGACCGCCTGATGAGAGATCGCCCGGTGAGTTCGATGTGTTCGACGTGTTCGACGTGTTCGATGTGGAGGAGAAGCGCATGCGCGGAATGCTGAACCGGATCGCGGTGCCCATCGCCGTGGTGGGCATCATCATGCTGCTGGTCGTGCCGGTGCCGCCGGTGCTGCTCGACCTGCTGATCATCCTGAACATCCTGTTCGCCCTGGTGATCCTGCTGACGACCATGTTCATCCGTCGACCGCTCGACTTCTCGGTCTTCCCGTCGCTGCTGCTCGTGGCGACGCTGTTCCGGCTGGGTCTGAACGTGGCATCCACCCGTCTCGTGCTCGGCGAGGCGTACGCCGGGCAGGTGATCGAGGCGTTCGGCGCCATCGCCGTGGGCGGCTCGCTGATCATCGGCGCGGTCGTCTTCCTCATCCTCGTCGTGATTCAGTTCGTGGTGGTGACCAAGGGCGCCGAGCGCGTGGCCGAGGTGGGCGCGCGCTTCACCCTCGACGCGATGCCGGGCAAGCAGATGGCCATCGACGCCGACCTCAACGCCGGACTCATCACCGACGCGCAGGCGCGCGAGCGCCGTGCCGAGGTGGCCGCCGAAGCCGACTTCTACGGCGCGATGGACGGAGCCTCGAAGTTCGTCAAGGGCGACGCGATCGCGGGTCTCGTGATCATCATCATCAACCTCGTCGGCGGCATCGCGATCGGCATGGTGTCGCACGGCATGGCCATCGAGGAGTCGGTCAGCACCTACAGCCTGCTGACGATCGGCGACGGCCTGGTCACACAGATCCCCGCCCTGCTGATGGCCGTGTCGACCGGCATGATCGTGACCCGCTCGAACGCCGAGACCGAGATGGGCAGCGAGGCGTTCGCCCAGCTCGGGCAGTCGGTGAACGCGCTGAACATCGCCGGATGCGCCGCGATCGTGATGGCATTCATCCCCGGGATGCCCATGCTGCCGTTCATGGTGGTCGGAGCGCTGCTGATCCTCGCTGCGCAGCGCATCAAGGCGACGCGGGCGGATGCCGCGGCGGCGGATGCCGACGAGCAGGCGGCGCAGCCGGTGGCATCCGACAGCTCCGAGGAGCTGATGGAGCGGATGCGGGTGCACGCCCTCGAGATCCAGCTCGCCTCCGATGTCGTCGACCTCGTCACCGGCGGACCCGACGACCTGCTCGCGCGGGTGAAGGCGCTGCGCCGGCGCATCGCGCTCGACCTCGGGCTCGTCGTGCCGCCGGTGCGCACGCGCGACAGCATCGAACTCGCCCCGTCGACATACGTCATCCGCATCGCCGGAGTCGAGGCCGGACGCGGCATCGTGCCGCCCGGGCGCCTGCTCGCCCTCGGCGCGGGCCTCGACACCCTGCCCGGCACCGCGGTGCATGACCCGGTCTTCGGGCTGGAGGGCAAGTGGATCCCGGTCGAGATGCGGCACAGCGCCGAGTTCGCCGGCGCCACCGTCGTCGACCGGGCGAGCGTGGTCATCACGCACCTGTCGAGCGTGATCCACGCCGGTGCCGCCAGGCTGCTCAGCCGGGAAGACGTCCGGCAGCTCACCGACGCCCTCAAGCAGGTCTCCCCCGCCGCGGTCGAAGAGCTCACCCCCGCGCTGCTGTCGCTCGCCGAGGTGCAGCGCGTGCTGCAGGGTCTGCTGGCCGAGCGCGTGCCGATCAACGACCTCAGCCGCATCTACGAGGCGCTGGCGCTGCGCGCGAAGACGTCGACCGAGCCGGAGGGTCTGATCGAAGCCGCCCGGGCCGCGCTGGGTCCCGCGATCGCCGCGCGGTTCGCCGAAGACGGGGTGCTGCGGGTGATCATGATCACGCCGCTGCTCGAGCAGGCGATGCTCGAGAGCCTGCGCCTGGGCGACGACGGTCCGCAGATCGTGTTCGACCCGCAGCGCATGGAGGCCGTGATCGACTCGGTGCGCCAGGCTGTCACCGCCGCCGCGGCCGGAGACGGCGGTGAGCCCGTGCTCGTCTGCGCGCCGTCGCTGCGCCCGGCGGTGCGGCGCCTCGTGTCGGCGCAGACCGACGGACTGCCTGTGCTGTCGTACACCGAGGCGAGCGGCTTGTTCACGATCGAGACGGTCGGAGTGGTGCGCGATGCGGCCCAGCCGGCCGTCAGCGGCACGGTGCCGCATGCGCCGGTAGGCTGATCGGATGCTGGTGTTGACGAGGCGTATCGGCGAGAGTGTGCTGATCGGCGACGAGATCGAGGTGACCGTCCTCGACGTCAAGGGCGACAGCGTGCGCGTCGGCATCAACGCGCCGCGCTCGACCCGCATCCAGCGCTCCGAGATCGTGCAGGCTGTGGAGGCGGAGAACGTCTCGGCAGCGGCATCCGGAGCGAACGCGGCCGACGACATCCTCGCGGCGCTCACCCGCCGGCGCGACCCCGAGTCCTGACCCCGGCCGCGGGTCGCGCTGTGCGTTCGGCCCGCTCCTCGCACCCCTCGCACCCTCGCCAGCTGGGCCGGAATGGCTGCCTCCACGCCCGCGACGCGACCATATGGGCCCACTCGACAGAGTCAGCACCCAGCCTGCCCTTCGCGCCCCTCGCCCACTGGGCCCGAAAGGCTGCCTCCACGCCCGGGACGCGACCATATGGGCCCACTCGACAGCCCGGCCCGGCCCGGCCCAAAGCACCCCGGCCACGCCCCCGCGTCAGCCCTCGACGCGCGTGACCGTCACGAACCGCGGGGCGTCAGCGTCGAGATCCTCGTCGGCCAGCTCGTCGTCGCCGCCGACGGGTCGTTCGATCTCGATGTCCCACCACGCGTCGGCCACGGCGGATGCCATCGGCCGGCCCCACTCGATCACCACGACAGACCGTGCGAAGTCGATGTCGAGATCGTCGAGCTCCGCGGCCGAGCCGAGCCGGTAGGCGTCGACGTGCACGAGCGGTGCTCCCCCAGCCAGCGACGGGTGGGTGCGCGCGATCACGAACGTGGGGCTCTGCACCGGCCCGCGCACGCCGAGCCCCTCGGCGAGCCCGCGCGTGAACGTCGTCTTGCCGGCGCCGAGCGGACCGGTGAGGATCAGCAGGTCGCCCGGTCGCAGCTGCTCGCCGATGCGCAGACCGAGGTTCTCCATGGCATCGGACGTGCGGATCTCGTGACGACCGAGGAAGGCCGGGTCCACCGTCATGAGTGCGACCTCCGCGGCACCCGGTCGCCGATGCGCGTGACGATCTCGTAGTTGATCGTGCCCGCGGCATCCGCCCACTCGGTCGCGCTCGGCAGCCCCGCCGCCGGGTCGCCGAACAGCACCACCTCGTCGCCGGGGCGCACCTCGTCGTCGCCGACGTCGACGACGAACTGGTCCATCGCGATGCGTCCCGAGACGGTGTACCGGCGGCCGTTGATCGTCACCGGACCGGCACCGGATGCCTGCCGCGGAACACCATCGGCATATCCGAGGGGCACGAGCGCGAGCGTCGTCTCGTTCTCGCACCGGTAGGCGTAGTCGTACGAGACCCCTGTGCCGGCGGGCACGCGGCGCACGGCCGCGATAGTCGCGCGCAGCGTCATGGCCGGGCGCAGGCCGAGGTCGGCGGAGGTGCGATCGGCGAAGGGCGAGAGTCCGTACATCCCGATGCCGATGCGCACGGCGTCGAGCCGCGCCTCGGGGAGGTCGATCGCGCCGGCGGTCGCGGCGAGGTGACGGAACTCGGGGCGCACGCCGTGACTCTCCGCCTGCGCGACGATCTGCTCGTACCGGGCCAGCTGCGCGCGGTCGTCGTCGCCGCTCGCGCCGGAGAGGTGGCTGAAGATGCTGAGCACGCGGACGCGCCCGAGTCGCTCGAGTTGCGCGACAGGCCGGTGTCGACCTTGAGATGGATGGATGCCGGTGGCCGCGCCGCCTCGGATGCCGCGAGCAGCTGCTGATACGACGAGACGCCGATCTCGATGCCGGCGTCGACGGCGTCGTCGAAGCGACGGTCGGGGGCGTGCAGCCACGCCATCAGCGGTGCGGTGATGCCGGCTCTGCGCAGGGCGAGCGACTCCTCGATCGTGGCGGTGCCGAGCCGGGCGGCCCCGCCGGCGAGCGCCGCGGTCGCGACCTCGGCGGCGCCGTGCCCGT
>NZ_DAMDLU010000087.1:4917-12155 GCF_032084865.1 Microbacterium sp. | reverse complement strand
GACGAGCTGTGGATGTCGACGGCGTATCAGCGATCGTCGGCGTACATCGCGGTGCACCGGGCCGTGGGCGAGGACCCGCAGCCGTACTTCCGCGCCGTCGAGCAGATCATGCGCGCGCGTGGCGGGCGGCCGCACTGGGGCAAGCTGCACGGACGCGCGGCTGCCGATCTCGCCGAGGCGTACCCGCGGTTCGCGGACTTCCGCGAGGTTCGGAACGACCTCGATCCGCAGCGGGTGTTCGCGAACCGGTATCTGGAGCGGGTGCTGGGCAGCTGAACAGCGGAGACGAAAGCGCCGAGGCCCGGCATCCGATCAGCGGATGCCGGGCCTCGTGCGGTCGTGGGTCAGCGCGCCTCGGCGCGCGCCGCGATCAGCTGCTGCAGCCACCGGAACGACGACTTCGGGGTGCGCTCGCCGGTGGTGAAGTCGACGTGCACCAGGCCGAAGCGCTGCGTGAACCCGGCCGCCCACTCCCAGTTGTCCATCAGCGACCACACGAACCAGCCGCGCAGATCCAGACCCTCCGCGGGCCCGCCGGGCGCGACGGCCGCCAGTGCCGCCGCGAGGTGGTCGCGCAAGAAGGCGACCCGCTCGGTGTCGTCGACGGTGCCGTCGGGGCCGACCTCGTCGGGGAAGCTCGCGCCGTTCTCGGTGATGTACACCGGCGGCAGCACGTCGCCGTAGCGCTCCTGCATCTCGGTGAGTGCGCGGGCGAATCCGGCGGGCTGGATCGGCCAGCCGAAGCCGGTCGTCGGCACGCCCTCGAACGCGAGCAGCCGGAACGGCAGATCCGCCATCGCCGCGCTCGTTCCGTCGGGGCTCTCCCCTTCGCCGGCGCCGGCGGCGACGAGGGTGGGCATGTAGTAATTGAGTCCGTAGAAATCCAGCGGCTGATGGATCTGCGCGAGATCCTCGGACGGGACCTCGTCGAAGGCCGCCAGCGCGTCGCCGAGGAAGTCGGGAGCCTCGGGGTAGCGGCCGAGCAGCACCGGGTCGGCGTAGATCCGGTTGTGCACGAGGTCGAACAGGGCGGCCATCGCGTGATCCTCCGGGGAGTCGGATGCCGGGATCACCGGGCTGTGCGTGTTGGTGATGCCGATCCGGCCGGGAACCCCCGCCGCGCGCAGCGCCTGCACGGCCAGGCCGTGGCCGAGCAGCTGATGGTGCACGGTGGGCAGCGCGTCGAAGAGCAGGCTGTGTCCGGGGGCGTGCAGACCCAGCGCATAGCCGTTGAGGGTCACCGTGGCCGGCTCGTTGATGGTGATCCACGAGTCGATCCGGTCGCCGAAGCGCTCGCCGAGCAGGCCGGCGAGGTCACCCAGGCGCTGGGCGGTGTCACGATCGAGCCAGCCCTGCGGGTACTCCACCGGCAGGTCCCAGTGCGAGATCGTCGCGAAAGGGCGGATGCCGGCGCTGTGCAGGCGGTCGAGCAGGCGGTCGTAGAAGTCGGCTCCCTCGCGGCTCAGGCCGCCGGAGCCGCCGGGCTGCACGCGCGTCCACGAGAACGAGAAGCGGTACGCGTCGGCGCCGAGCTCGCGCATCAGCCCGATGTCCTCGGCAAAGCGGTGGTAGTGATCGGCGGTGCGGGAGGTGTCGCTGCCGTCGATGATCCGGTCGGGTTCGGCGGCGAAGCGGTCCCACACACTCGAGGTGCGGTCGCCCGCGGTGGTCGCCCCCTCGATCTGCGCCGCGGCGGTGGCGGTGCCGAGGACGAATCCTTCAGGCAGCGCGCGGGCGAGGGCGTGCGGGGTGGCGGCGGCAGTGGCGTCAGCGAGCATCGTCGTCTCCTGGTGGGCGAAAGTGGGACACTCGTCCCACTTCGACCGATACTAAGCCTCGGAGGCGACACGGTGCAAGGGTGAAGGCTGCTGGACGATTGACTGGGACGCTCGTCCCACAGTACGGTGCTGGACACAGAGCAAGGAGGCTCATCGTGCATCAGGCATCCGTCCGTCCAACCCCCTCCCCGCGCGGGTGGCGATCCCCGACTTCCCGGATGCGACGGCGACGATCTGTCGGCGCTGCGCTCGCCGCCGCAGCTGTCGTCCTCGGCCTGGCGGCCGCACCGGCCGCCGGCGCAGTGGCATCCGCTTCGGCATCCGATGGCTGGTGGGATGCCCCGAATAGACCGGCTGAAGAGGTCGAGCTCAACGTCTCCGGCGCGCCGACGACCTCCGGCCCCGGAGAGCCGGTGCGCGGATACATCGACTCGCACACGCACCTGAACTCGAACGAGGGCTTCGGCGGCCGGCTGATCTGCGGTGCTCCCTTCTCACCGGCGGGCGTCGCGGATGCCCTGAAGGACTGCCCCGACCACTACCCGAACGGCGAGCTCGCGATCTTCGAGAACCTCACCGGGGGTGCGAACGGCACCCACGATCCGGTGGGCTGGCCGACGTTCGCGCACTGGCCGAGCACCACCTCGCTCAGCCATCAGGCCGCGTACTACGCCTGGGTGGAGCGCGCCTGGCGTTCGGGACAGCGCGTGCTGGTGAACGATCTCGTCACCAACGGCGTGATCTGCTCGCTGCCGATCATGGCCAAGGATCGCTCGTGCGATGAGATGACGGCGATCCGGCTCGAGGCGAAGAAGGTGCGTGAGATGGAGGCGTACATCGACGGCCTCTACGGCGGGCAGGGCAAGGGCTTCTTCCGCATCGTCACCGACCCCGCGCAGGCGCGTGAGGTGATCCAGCAGGGGAAGCTGGCGGTGGTGCTCGGCGTCGAGATGAGCGAGCCGTTCGGCTGCAAGATGATCCTCGACGTCGCGCAGTGCTCGAAAGCCGACATCGACCGCGGGCTCGACGAGTTCCAGGGGCTCGGCATCTCGAGCATGTTCCTCTGCCACAAGTTCGACAACGCGCTGTGCGGCGTGCGCTTCGATCCCGGCACGATGGGCACGATCATCAACGTCGGGCAGTTCTACTCGACGGGAACGTACTGGAAGACCGAGGCGTGCCGCGGGCCGCAGCACGACAACCCGATCGGCAACGCTCCGGTGCCCGACGGGCTCGAGGGCGCCGATCCGCCGACCTACCCGTCCGGCGCGCAGTGCAACGTGCGCGGCATGACGAAGCTCGGCGAATACGCGCTGCGCGCGATGATGGATCGCAACATGATGGTCGAGCTCGACCACATGAGCGTGAAGGCGGCAGGTCAGGCGCTCGACGTGCTCGAAGCCGAGCAGTATCCCGGCGTGCTGTCCAGCCACAGCTGGATGGATGCCGGCTGGAGCGAGCGCCTGTACCGCCTCGGCGGATTCAAGACCTCCTACCCGCACGCGGCCGAGGAGTTCGTCGCCGACTGGCGCGACGAGAAGGCGCTGCGCGAGAAGTACGACAAGGGATACGGATTCGGGCTGGACTTCAACGGGCTCGGCGGACACCCCGCCGGCGGCTCGGCGCCGGTCGAGGTGCAGTACCCGTTCACCGCGGCCGACGGCTCGACCGTCGTCGACCGGCAGGTCAGCGGGCAGCGCACCTTCGACATCAACGTCGACGGCTTCGCCCACACCGGTCTCACGCCCGACTACCTCGAGCAGGTGCGCCTCACCGGCGGCGGTGCCGAGATCGTCGACAGCATGATGCGCGGCGCGGAGTCGTACCTGCAGACCTGGGAGGCGACGCGCGGGTTCCAGAGTGCGACGAACATCGCCACCGGCAAGGGCGCGTACGCCAGCTCGAACGAGAACAACCCGTTCACGAGCTACGCCGCCAGTCGCGCCGTCGACGGCAAGGCGTCGACCCGATGGGCGAGCGGCAACTGGGGCGCGAGCCCGCAGTGGATCCGCGTCGACCTCGGCGAGCAGCACCGCCTCGACCGGGTCAGCATCGACTGGGAGAAGGCGGCCGCGAAGTCGTACGAGATCCAGGTGTCCGACGACGCCGCCGCCTGGCGCACGGTGTGGTCGACGACGACCGGTGACGGCGGCCTCGACACGGCGACGTTCGACGCGGTGACGACGCGGCACGTGCGCGTGCTGTGCACCGAGCGCACGACGACGTACGGCTATTCGATCAAGGAGATCGGGGTGTACCCCGGCTGAGGCTGCGGTCAGTCCAGCCCCGCGGAGATCCCCTCGATCATCTGCGTGATGCGGTGGCGGGCCTCGAGCAACCGGCGGACGTCGGTCTCGAGGCTCGCCAGCCGTGTGGTGGTTGCGTCGTGCCTGCCGGCGATGTGCAGGTTCGCACGGATGCTCATCGCCGCCCCTGACAACCCCGCGGCGAGCGATTCCATCGCCACCGCCAGGTCGACTGCGATGTGCGGATTGCCTGCCGAGGCGAGCACCTGCGCGTCGGAGGTGAGCAGGATGCCGATCGCCCCGAGCCTCGCCACCGACTCGGCGGCGTCGACGGCGGAGGCGCTGACCTGCTCGTCGCGCTGCGGGTCGTCGGACGGCAGCGCCAGTGCCGCCCCGAACCGCACCGACAGCACCCCGTCGGCTTCGACCGCCTGCAGCACATCCGCGCGATGGCGCTCGAGCCGCGCCGCGCAGGCCGACGCGGCAGCGCTGTCGGGCGTGTACCCCGCCACCATGCCCATCAGGGCGGCGGCGACTCCGAGCAGCACGCCGGTCGCCGCCCCGCCGCCGGGGGAGCCGTTGGGCTGGCTGAGGGCGTCGAGCCAGGCATCCATCGGTCGGGATGTCGGAACGTGTGCGGAGTCGGGATCGGCCATGCGGGCCACACTATGACGGTCTCATCCATGACGCCGCTGTTGACGACCTCTTCACGCGCGACGTCGTCGGCGGTGCGATGCGCGAAGCGCACTGCACCGCCGACGTCGCAGAGCTGTGTGGAGGATGGTGCTGCGTGCTGAGCTTGTGACCCGCGCGCATCGGGCCGCGACGTTCGTGGGCCGACCCGACCATTCCGCTGCTCTGTGATGAACGTTCTGTTTGCTCAGTAAAGACCGATGACCATGCGTGCGCAACCGATGGGTCACCGGCTGGACAATATGACTAGTGTTGTGAGCGAACAGACGTCAGGAGTGAACACCATGACCGCTTCGCTCGACGCGACCGATCGACGCATACTTCTCGCAATGGACGACGACCCGCGGATGCCGGTGGCGATCCTGGCGCAGCGTCTGAACCTCGCACGCGGAACCGTCCATGCCCGGCTGGAGCGGATGAAGACGGCCGGCCTGCTGCGCCCGCATTCCACCCGCCTTCGCCCGGAGGCGCTCGGCCGACCGGTCGCCGCGTCCGTCCGCGCGGAACTCGACCAGCACCAGATCGCCGAGGCCATCGATGCGCTGAAGAACATCCCGGAGGTTCTCGAATGCTTCGCTCCTGCGGGCGATGATGATCTGCTTCTGCGCGTCGTGGCGGCAACTCCGGATGACCTGTACCGAGTCAGCGAGGAGATCCGGCTCTGCCCCGGTATCGTGCGCACCTCGACGAGCCTGTTCCTGCGCGAGGTCATCCCGTACCGAGTCACCGGTCTGCTGAGCACGCCCGAGACGCCCGAGACGCCCGAGAAGAGGTAGCGGTGTCTATCCCCGCGAGAGATGAGGCGGCAGCCGGTTCCGTGCTGTCAGGGCAAAGCAAAACCCCCGCCATGTAGAAGCTAGGCGAGGGTTTCTGGGCCGATTGTAATGATCAGCCGTGTGGCTCCGACCGGCATCGATCCGGTGACCTTTCGATTTTCAGTCGAACGCTCTACCAACTGAGCTACAGAGCCGCGCGGCGATTATGCTGCCGCGTCCTAGACGAAGAGCCCTCTCCGAAGAAAGAGCTCGTCGCACGGAGCGACCCTGACGGGACTTGAACCCGCGACCTCCGCCGTGACAGGGCGGCACGCTAACCAACTGCGCTACAGGGCCATACTGGTGTTTTCAATTGTATCGGATGGAGTGACCCCAACGGGATTCGAACCCGTGCTACCGCCGTGAAAGGGCGGCGTCCTAGGCCGCTAAACGATGGGGCCGAAGAGATTCCCGGGGGTTTCCCTTGCCGACGCTCAAGCATAAGGGCTGTCGCGGCGAAAAACGAAATCGAGGGCGCGTCGGGTTACATCCCGGGCGTTTCGGGAGGACTATGTACAGACGAGACGCATGCCTCTCGTCTTCCTGCGTGGTTGCGGGGAAGCCGGCACCTGGTGCGACTGTGACGAATGTTGTTACTGTTACAGCTGTGAATCCGGCGAAAGGAGCCGAGTGAACGAGCACGTTACTGCGGATGCCCGGTCCGCAGGGGCCGACTGCGGCTGCGCCCCGACTGCTGCAGAACGCGAGGCCCTCTGGTCGCGCTCGAAGCTCACCCGCCGAAGCGCTCTGACCGTCGGAGCCCTGAGCGCCGTCGCCCTCTCGGCCTTCGGCGTCTCTGCGACCACGCAGAGCGCCCGGGCCGCCGGCTACCCCAGCTGGGATGACGTGCAGCGCGCCAAGGCCAGTGAAGGGGCGAAGGCGTCGGAGATCACGCGCATCGAAGCGCTGATCCAGCAGCTCACCGACCAGGCCGCAGCAGCCGAAGCAGCCGCCCGTAAGGCCGGCGAGGAGTTCTTCACCGCGCAGCAGGCGTACTTCGACCAGGCCGCCAAGGCGGACGACCTCCAGGCGCAGGCCGACGAGCAGGCGAAGATCGCCGCCGACAGCGCCCGCAAGGCAGGCCAGGTCGCCAACCAGCTGTACCGCAGCGGCGGAGACGAGGCGGCCCTCGAGCTCTTCCTCTCCGAGTCCTCCAACGGGGCCGACGACCTGCTCGCTCGCCTCGGCAGCATGGACAAGCTCGTCGAGTACAACCGCACGGTCGCCGAGCGTGCGGCATCGGCTCGCGACACTGCTCAGTCGCTCAGCAATCAGGCATCCACCGCCCGCGACGAGCGCGACCGTCTGCAGAAGATCGCCGAAGAGAAGATGCAGGCCGCGCAGCGCGCCGCCGACGCGGCGCAGGCCGCGCTCGAAGAACGCCAGGCCAACCTCGTGACGCTGCAGGCGCAGCTCGCCGCGCTCAAGGACAACACCACCGCGACGGTCGCCGGCTATCAGGAGGGCGAGCGCATCCGGAAGGAAGAGGAAGCGCGTCGTCGCGCCGAAGAGGCCGAACGGCTTCGCCGCGAGGCCGAGGAGGCCGCCAAGAACAACCAGGGCGGCGGTGGCGGCGGTGGCGGCGGTGGCGGAGGAGGTGGCGGCGGCGGGTCGGGGTCCGGTGCCTGGCGACGTCCGCACGGCGGGTACATCTCGTCGCACTTCGGCCCGCGCCCGCCGGTGTGCACCGGCGGCGTCTGCCGCTC
>NZ_DAMDLU010000087.1:0-4907 GCF_032084865.1 Microbacterium sp. | reverse complement strand
GGCACCGATTTCGCGAACGGGTGCGGCGCGCCGATCTACGCGGCATCATCAGGCCGGGTGGATGCCGCGTTCTACAACAGCGGCTTCGGCAACTGGGTGCGCATCCAGCACGGCGGCGGCATCGCCACCAGCTACGCCCACATGTCGCGCTACGCGGTCTCGAACGGCCAGCAGGTCAGCGCCGGTCAGGTCGTCGGGTACGCGGGCAACACCGGCGCCTCCCAGGGGTGCCACCTGCACTTCGAGGTGTACATCAACGGCGGCCGCACCAACCCGTACAACTTCCTGGCTGCCCGCGGCGCGCTCTGATCCGCACCAGAGCTGAGAACCGAAGAACCCCCGGCCGAGCGGCCGGGGGTTCTCGCTTCGACAGGTTCAGCGACCCATCGGACAGGCTCAGTGCCCTTCGCCGGCGAAGCGCTCGATGGCCTCGTCGAGGATGCGCTGCGCCTCGGCGGCGTCGCCCCAGGCGTCGACCTTGACCCACTTGTTGGGCTCGAGGTCCTTGTAGTGCTCGAAGAAGTGTGCGATCTCCTTCTTCGTGTACTCGGCGATGTCGTCGATGTCCTGGATGTGGGCCCAGCGCGGGTCCTTGGAGAGCACGGCGACGAGCTTGTCGTCTCCGCCGGCCTCGTCGCTCATCTTCAGCACCGCGACGGGGCGGACCTCGACGACGACGCCCGGGTAGATGGCGTGGTCGAGGAGCACCAGCACGTCGAGCGGGTCGCCGTCCTCGCCGAGCGTGTTGTCGAAGTAGCCGTAGTCGGCCGGGTATCCGAAGGTGGTGTACAGGACACGGTCGAGGTGGACGCGACCGGTCTCGTGGTCGACCTCGTACTTCACGCGGCTGCCGCGCGGGATCTCGATGACGGCGTCGTGTGCGCCCATGTGCTGTTCTCCTTGAAATCGACGGTCGGATGCCGGGCACCAGCCTACCTGCGCAGCCGCAGCAGCCCCCGCTCGAGCGGTCCGACCAGCACGAGCAGCAGCAGTGCGAGGTACCCGATCGGGTGCACCCACGCCGCCAGGCCCAGCGCGACGAGGAAAAGGATGATGGCCGAGACGTCTCCCGCGCAGCCGCGTCGCAGAGCCTCGAGGGGGATGTCAGCGAGATCGCGATGGCGCAGCAGGTAGAGCTTCGCAGTCAGTGTGGCGACCTGCGTCATGATGAGTGTGCCGATATACACGGTCGCCTGCACGGCATCCATCGACAACTGGCCGAGCAGCGCGGTCGGCACCGGAAGCCACACGATGGTCAGCAGCCAGCCGATGTTGATCCACAGCAGGGTGGGCGTGATCGCGGTCACCCGGCGATAGACCTGGTGGTGCTCCATCCAGAACGTCGCGATGAGCACGAAGCTGAGGATGAAGCTGATCAGCTGGCCCGACGTCGCACGAAGGAACTCAGCCGTCTGGATGCCGCGCCCAGCGGCATCCGTGACCGACTCCAGCAACGGCAGGATCAGCAGCGTCATCGCGATCGCGACCACCGCGTCGGTGAACGCCGTGAAGCGCTCCGGCGCGAACCGGGTCGGCAGCGTCGCCTTGTTCACGGCCCCAGGGTACGTCCGCGCGCGCTGCGCGCGCCACCGCTCCGGCCGGAGACAGGCCCGACGCCCAGCAGCTGTGACTGCACCTGCGCGGTGCGGCGGCGCAGGGCATCCGCCACCGCCGCGACCGCGGGCTGGCGCAGCGAGTCAGCCCGCACCACGAGCCAATACGGCAGCCGCTCATCGAACTCGTCGGAAAGCAGGCGGACGAGATCCGGATGCCGGTTCGCGAGGAAGCAGGGGAGGAAGCCGATCCCCGCGCCGGCCCGCGTCGCCTCGACATGCACGAACACATTCGTCGAGCTCAGAGAGTCTCGCATCCCCGGCACCAGCCGGCGCGGAGCGTCGAGGTCGTCGACCTGCAGCATCGAGTCGACGAAGTAGACGAGCGGGTGGCCGGAGAGGTCCTCGATGGTCGACGGGGTGCCGCATTCGTCCAGGTACTCACGTGACGCGTACATCCCGAGTGCGTACTCGCCGAGTCGGATCGCCTCGGCGCGGTGCACCTGCGGCTCTCCGACGACGATCTCCATGTCGAGACCGGAGCGATGCTGCAGCGCGCGCCGCGTGACGTTCTCGATCTCGACGCTGAGTCGCGGATGCCTGCGGCGCAGCTGCGCGACCGCAGGGGCGATCACGAAGCCGCTGAACCCGTCGGTCGACGAGATGCGCACCACTCCGGCTATCGGGTCACCGGGGCCGTCGCTGTGCAGGATGCCGTTCATCGCGCGTTCGACATCTTCCGCCGCACGCGTGGCCCGGCGACCGAGATCGGTGAGCTCCCATCCGCCTCCGCTGCGCGCGAGCACGCGCCCACCCAGCGAGCTCTCGAGGGCGGTGATCCGGCGCGACACTGTGGTGTGGTTGAGCCCGAGGGTGTCGCCCGCGGTCGTGAACCGACCCGATCGCGAGACCTCGAGCAGGACGATCAAATCATGCGGATCTGGTGCGGCGCGGCGAAGGGGCGATGTCATATCTGCAATTCTGCACATGGGCTCTGCTGGTCTGGTCATTGATGCACAGTGCGGAGCGTGTCGATACTGGCTGAGAACGCGACCTCACCACACGAAGGAGTGCACATGAGCGTCCACAACGCCAACGCGGCAGCCGAGCCCCAGACATCCGGGCTCAAGAAGATCGTCGCCGCCTCGATGGTCGGCACCGTCGTCGAGTGGTACGAGTTCTTCCTCTACGCCACGGCCGCATCGCTGATCTTCGGCAGCTACTTCTTCCCGAATGCCGGCACGGAGCTCGACGGCATCATCGCCGCCTTCCTCACGTACGCGGTCGGTTTCATCGCGCGTCCGCTCGGCGGCATCGTGTTCGGGCAGATCGGCGACCGCCTGGGCCGCAAGCACACGCTGCAGATGACGATCATCCTCGTCGGCGTGGCCACCTTCCTGATGGGATGCCTGCCCGGCTTCAACGCCATCGGGTACTGGGCCCCCGCCCTTCTCGTGGTGCTGCGCTTCATCCAGGGTTTCGCGGTCGGTGGTGAGTGGGGCGGCGCCGTGCTGCTCGTCGCCGAGCACAGCCCTGACCGCTCGAGAGGCTTCTGGTCGAGTTGGCCGCAGGCCGCGGTTCCCGTCGGCAACCTGCTCGCCACCCTGGTGCTTCTCGGGATGTCGTGGCTGCTGCCGGCAGATCAGTTCCTCGGCTGGGGCTGGCGCGTGGCGTTCTGGGCCTCGGCGATCGTCGTGATCATCGGGTACTACATCCGCACCCACGTCAGCGAAGCGCCGATCTTCCTCGAGGCCCGCGCCCAGATCGAAGCCGACAAGACGGCCGGCTACGGCGTGCTGGAGGTCGTCAAGAAGTACCCGCGCGGCATCTTCGGGGCGATGGGCCTGCGCTTCGCGGAGAACATCCTGTACTACATCATCGTGTCGTTCACCATCGTGTACCTGAAGACGGTGCACGAATACGACACCAGTCAGCTGCTGCTCGCGCTGCTCGTCGCACACGTCATCCGCTTCGTCGTCATCCCGCAGGCCGGCCGCCTGTCCGACACCTTCGGCCGCCGGCCGGTGTATCTTGCCGGAGCCGTGCTCGGTGCGCTCTGGGCGTTCTTCGCCTTCCCCATGTTCGACACCCTCAACCCGCTGATCATCATCGCCGCCGTCTCGATCGGACTCTGCTTCCACGCGCTGATGTACGCCGGTCAGCCGGCGATCATGGCCGAGATGTTCCCGACGCGCATGCGGTACTCGGGGGTCTCGCTCGGCTACCAGGTGACGTCGATCGTCGCGGGGTCGCTCGCGCCGATCATCGCGACCGCACTGCTGCAGGAATTCAGCTCGTGGGTGCCCGTCGCGATCTACGTCGCCATCGCCTGCGCGATCACCGCCGTCGCCGTGATCACGCTGCGCGAGACCAAGGGCGCGTCCCTGCTGGCGGTGGACGAGGCGGATGCCGTCACCCACGGCCTCCGCACCGAGGGCGCGCGCGCCTGAGATCCCGCCGCTTCCGCAGCATCCGCCAGCTCGACCGAGGAACGACATGACTTCACAGCCCGACACCCCGCAGCACGCCACAGCGAAACCGCTCACGGGGCGTCGGGCGCTGGTCACCGGCGGCGCGAGCGGCATCGGCCTCGCCGTCGTCGAGACACTCGCCGGCCGGGGCGCGCACGTCATCGTCGCCGACCGCGACGCCGAGGGATGCAGCCGAGCGGCGCAGTCGGTCGGCGGCAGCGCGTGGGCCGTCGATCTGCTCGACCGCGATGCGCTGACCGACGACCGACTGGCCGACGTGCTCGACGGCGTCGACATCCTCGTCAACAACGCAGGAATACAGCACGTCAGCCCGATCGAGGACTTCGATCCGAGTGCTTTCCGGCGCATGCTCGTGCTCATGCTCGAAGTGCCCTTCCTGCTCGTGCGAGCGGCGCTGCCCGGCATGTACGAACGCGACTTCGGTCGGGTGATCAACATCTCGTCGGTGCACGGGCTGCGCGCCTCGCCGTACAAGTCCGCGTACGTGACGGCAAAGCACGGGCTGGAGGGACTCTCGAAGGTCACCGCGCTCGAGGGCGGCGCTCACCGTGTGACGAGCAACTGCGTCAACCCCGGGTACGTTCGCACCCCGCTGGTCGAGAAGCAGCTCGCCGATCAGGCGCGGGTGCACGGGATCGACGAGGCCGAGGTGCTCGATCGCATCCTGCTCACCGAGAGTGCGATCAAGCGCCTCGTCGAGCCGGCCGAGGTCGCGTCTCTCGTCGCGTGGCTCGCGAGCGACGACGCCGCCATGGTGACCGGAGCGAGCTACACGATGGACGGCGGCTGGTCGGCGCGTTGACCGCTCGTCGCCTTTCCGCCGCGGGTGGGCGCCGCGCTAGCGTGGAGCCGTGCCCTCGCT
>NZ_DAMDLU010000086.1:0-12292 GCF_032084865.1 Microbacterium sp. | reverse complement strand
CGCGAACGCCTGCACCGCGCCGTCGCCCTCCAGCGCCGCGTAGACGACATCGAGAGTCGGATGAGCGGCCAGCCACGACGGGGATGCCACCGGCGCGGCCGTGCCGCGATGCCGCAGCGTCGACGGCCCGCCGCCGTCATCGACCGACAGGACGCCGATGCCCTCGGCATCCCCGTCCATGTCGGTGCCGTATCCGCCCACCCAGAACTGCGTCATGCTGCGTCCTCCGGGCCGGGCGATCAGTCGATCAGGTCGTGGCGCACGATGACCTGGTCGCGGGCGGGGCCCACGCCGATCACCGAGATGCGGGTGTTGCTCATCCGCTCGAGGGTGAGCACGTAGTCCTTCGCGGTCTGCGGCAGGTCGTCGAAGGTGCGAGCCGCCGAGATGTCCTCGCTCCAGCCCGGGAAGTACTCGTAGATCGGCTTCGCGTGGTGGAAGTCGGTCTGGTTGACGGGCACCTCGTCGAAGCGCGTGCCGTCGACGTCGTAGGCCACGCACACCGGGATCTGCTCGAGTCCGGTGAGCACGTCGAGCTTGGTGAGCACGAGGTCGGTGATGCCGTTGACGCGCGTCGCGTAGCGCGTGATGGGAGCGTCGTACCAGCCGGTACGTCGGTCCCGACCGGTCGTGGTGCCGTACTCGAACCCGGTCTTGCGCAGCCACTCGCCCATCTCGTCCTCGAGCTCGGTGGGGAACGGGCCCGAGCCGACGCGGGTGGTGTAGGCCTTGACGATGCCGACGATGCGGTCGAGGCGGTTGGGTCCGACGCCGGATCCGGATGCCGCTCCCGCTGCCGTCGCGGTCGACGAGGTGACGAACGGGTACGTGCCGTGGTCGACGTCGAGCATGGTCGCCTGGCCGGCCTCGAACACGACGACCTCGCCGCGACCCAGTGCCTCGTCGACCAGGTGGCCGGTGTCGGCGACGAGAGGACGCAGCCGCTCGGTGTACGTCAGCAGGTCCTCGACGATCTCGTCGACCGTGATCGAGCGGCGGTTGAAGACCTTCACCAGCAGGTGATTCTTCTGGTCGAGGGCGCCCTCGACCTTCTGCCGCAGGATGTTCTCGTCGAACAGGTCCTGCGCGCGGATGCCGACGCGGTTGATCTTGTCGGCGTACGCGGGGCCGATGCCGCGGCCGGTCGTGCCGATGCGGCGCTTGCCGAGGAAGCGCTCGGTGACCTTGTCGAGAGTGCGGTGGTACGCGGTGATGATGTGCGCGTTGGCGCTGACCTTCAGGCGAGAGGTGTCGACGCCGCGCGCTTCCAGCGCGTCGAGCTCCTGGAACAGCACGGCGAGGTCGACGACGACGCCGTTGCCGATCACGGCGTTGACGCCGGGGCTCAGGATGCCCGAGGGCAGCAGGTGCAGGGCGTACTTCTCGTCGCCGATGACGACGGTGTGGCCGGCATTGTTGCCGCCGTTGAACTTGACCACCCAGTCGGTGCGCTCGCCGAGCAGGTCGGTGGCCTTGCCCTTGCCCTCGTCGCCCCACTGGACGCCGACGATCACGATTCCTGGCATGCGTGTACCCCCTGGTGCTGCACGCTTTCGCCGGGTTTGCACCGGCAGATGAGCTGGCCCTGATCGGGCGTGACCATCCTATCGGAGGGCCCTGCGCCCCCCTCGGTCCGTCAGCACGCACCCGCCGGAGGGCCCTGCGCCCCCCTCGGTTCGTCAGCACGCACCCGCCGAAGGGCCCTGCGACCGCCGCGGCGCGTCAGCCGGCCGGGGTGAACCGGATCGGGAATCGCACCGGACCGGTGTTCCCCGAGACGGGAAGCCACTCGCCGGGCCCGTCGGGCACGGCATCCGGCATCCGCTGCGCGAGCAGCGGCAGCGCGACCGACATGTCGGTGCGGGCGACGAAATGGCCGAGGCAGTGGTGGATGCCGCCGCCGAAGCCGGCGTGCAGCGGGCGGTCCTCGACCGTGATGTCGAAGCCGGGCTCGTCGCCCATGCGCGACGGATCGGTGCCGATCGCGTGCGAGAGCACCTGCACGATGCCGCCCTTCGGCACGTGCAGCCCGTTCAGGTCGACGTCCTCGAGCGCCTCGCGGGTGACCCACGTGACGGTCGGGTTCACGCGCATGACCTCCTCGACGGCGACGCCGCCGAGCTCGGGACGCTCGGCGAGCAGCCGCCACTGCTCGGGGTGCGCGAGAAAGGTCTGCAGGGCGAGTCCCAGCTGATTGCGCGTGGTCTCCATGCCGGCGAAGGCGAGGAAGACGAGCGCGACGCTGAGCTCGCGGCGGGTCAGCGGCTTCTCATCCGGCACCTCGGCGCCGGCCGCGTGCGCCTGCACGAGGGTCGTGACGAGGTCGTCCCGCGGATGCTCGAGGCGGTCGTCGACGACCTTCTCGATGTACCCGGTGAGGCCCTCGAGCGCGGCCTCGATGCGCGGCAGGTCGTGGCGCACGTTGATGCCGAAGGACTTGCCGAGGTCGTCGGCCCAGTGCGCGACCTGCGGCCACTCGTCATCGGGCAGGCCCAGCAGCATGCAGAGGATGCGCGAGGAGTAGGGCTCGGCGAACTCCGACACGAACTCGACGGTGCCGCGGGCGGCGAACGCGTCGATCAGCTCGTTCGCGAGCGCCTGGAACTGCGGGCGCATCGCCTCGATGGTCTTGTTGCGGAACGCCGGCCCGAGCAGGCGTCGCATGCGCAGGTGGTCGGTGCCCTCGATGCTCAGCAGGGTCTCGGTCCACCACTGCTGCCACGGTCCCTCGTGGATGCCGTTCTGCGCCGGCCAGCGCGCGTTGCCCTGCTGGAACCGGCGGTCTTTGAGCAGCGCGGTGCCCTCGTCGTAGCGCAGCACGGCCCAGCCGTACGGGGTCTCGGCGTACCAGCTGTCGTCACGCGCGTCGTGCACGACATCGGAGTTGACGTCGAACGACGTGTCGGCGAGATCGAGGAACGGCGCTGTTCTCATGCTCGGAGCATATCGCCGCTCAGAGCACGCGTGAGCAGGTGCCGGTGGCCTCTCCCGTCACCGAGTTGCCGTCTCCGTTCGCCTGCACGCCGTCGGCGCACAGCAGGTCACCGCCGATCGAGTTCTTCACGAGCGTCGCGCTGCGCACCCCGGCGATGTCGAGCGAGCCGCCGATGGTCGAGAGCTTGACGACAGCGCCGCCGCGGCCGTCGACCGCGAGGCTGCCTCCCACGGTCGCCTCGGTGATCGTCACCTGCTCGGCGCCGGTCACCTCGATTCCGCCGTCGAAGGTGCCCCCGATGATCTTGACGACCCGGTACGACCCGAACGACAGGTCGCCGGACGCGGTCGCGTTCTCGAGCACGCAGACATCGCCTTCGCCGGATCCGGATGCCTGAGCGCAGAGTTCGGTGGCGGCCTGCGCGGCGCCGGTCTCGCCGGCGGCTTCCGTCGCTGCGGGCGACTCCGTGGCATCCGGGCTCGTCGTCGCGGCGGACGGGGTGGGCGAGGCGGACGCCGCAGAACCGGCGTCGGATGCCGGCGCCGAACAGCCGACGAGGCCGAGACCGAGGAGGGCGGTGAGAGCGAGGGCAGCGGTGGTGCGGGACATCCCTCCATCCTCTCGCGCCTCGGCTGGGCGGTTACCCTGTACCGGGGGTTCTCGGTCGTCGACGAGCGCCCGACGCGCACGAGGAGTGAGAGATGTCTGAGTTCCCGATTGCCGGATCGCCCTCGCAGGCTCCCCCCGCGAGCGCCGACGATCTGGCGCGCGCGCAGCGCATCCTCCAGGTCATCTCCGACTCCTACGCGACGAAGATGGTCGGGCAGGACAGCCTGCGCGTCAGCCTGCTCGTCGCGCTCATCGCCGGAGGCCACATCCTGCTCGAGTCGGTGCCGGGCCTGGCGAAGACGACTGCGGCGAGCACCCTCGCCGACACCGTGAAGGCCAGCTTCAAGCGCATCCAGTGCACTCCCGACCTGCTGCCCAGCGACATCACCGGCAGCCAGATCTACGACGCGGCGACCGGCAGCTTCCGCACCATCCTGGGTCCCGTGCACGCGCACTTCGTGCTGCTCGACGAGATCAACCGCTCGAGCGCGAAGACCCAGTCGGCGATGCTCGAGGCGATGCAGGAGCGCCAGACCACGATCGGCGGCGAGGTGCATCCGCTGCCGCGCCCGTTCCTCGTGATCGCCACGCAGAACCCGATCGAACAGGAGGGCACCTACGAGCTGCCGGAGGCCCAGATGGACCGCTTCCTGCTGAAGGCGATCGTCGAGTACCCGAGCCCCGCCGAGGAGTTCGAGATCCTCAACCGCATCGACTCGGGTGCGCTCGACCCCGACCGACACGTCGCCGGCGCGATCAGCCTCGACGACGTGCACGACCTGCAGGACATCGCCTCGCGGGTCTACATCGACCCCGCGATCCGCAACTACATCGTGCAGATCGCATACGTCACCCGCAATCCCGCGCCGTACATCGGCGAGGAGCGCGCCCGGTTCATCAAGTACGGCGCGAGCCCCCGCGCGAGCATCGCCTTCCTGCAGGCGTCGCGCGCCCTGGCGCTGCTGAACGGCCGCACCCACGTGCTGCCGGAGGACATCCGCTCGCTGCGCCACCTCGTGCTGCGCCACCGGGTGCTGCTGACCTTCGAGGCGGATGCCGAGGGCGTGCGCAGCGAAGACATCATCGACCAGATATTCGCGTCCGTGCCGACGCCGTAGCGCTCATGTCGAGTCTGATCACCCAGGTGAGAGCGAAGCTCTTCATCCGCTCGTCGCAGAAGTCGATGCACGCGCTGGACGGCGCGTATGCCTCGCTGCTGCGTGGGCGCAGCCTCGACTTCGAGGATCTGCGTCCCTACGAGTTCGGCGATCAGGTGCGCGACATCGACTGGCGGGCCACCGCTCGGCACGGCGAACCGCTCATCAAGCGCACGAAGGCCACCCGCAAGCACACAGTGCTGTTCCTGGTCGACACCGGTCGCGGCATGCGCGCCCTCGCCGAGGACGAAGGCGGCAAGCGCGATCTCGCCGTGCTGCTGACGGGCGCCCTGGGCTTTCTCACCGTGCGCCACGGCGACGATTTCTCGGTCATCTACGGCGACAGCGCACGGGTGCGCCGGCTGGCGACCGGCAGCAGCGAGGGCGCCCTCGAGCACGCGCTGCGCACGGTCAGCGCGGCCATCGACGCGAGCACGGCGGCATCGGATCGGGATGCCCTGCTGCGCTACACCGCGAGCAACATCGCGCGGCGCATGATCGTCGTGCTCGTAACCGACGAGACGCCGATCACGCCGGACACCGAGGGTCTGCTGCGCCGGCTCACGGTGCAGCACGATCTGCTGTGGCTGACCGTGCGCGACGCGGATCCCGTGGTGCCCTTCGACAGGCTCAGGGACCCAGAAGGCAGGCTCCGGGACCCAGGAAGCGCGCACCGGCGTGATGTCGACAGCGGCTGGGCCATCCCCGACTTCGTGCACGGCGACACCGAGGTGATGGCCGAGCTCGCCGCCGATGAGGCGGCGCACACCGGCGTGCGCGATGCGACGCTGCGACGTCTGGAGATCACGCACGCCGAGTTCGGCGCCCAGAGCACCGCGGTGCCGACGCTGCTCGCGATGCTCAACAGGAGGTCGCATGCCCGCTCCTGATGAGCTGTACCCGCCCGCGCAGTACGGCTGGGGCTGGATCGTGCTGGCGATCGGCATCCTGCTGCTGCTCGCCGGCGCTGCATGGCTGCTGCTCGCCCTGACCCGGCCGAAGCAGAGCGTGACGCTGCCGGGAGAGCCCGCCCACGTCCCGCCCACGGCGGCCGTGCTCGATCAGCTTCGCGGCGAGTATCTGGTCGACGTGCAGCGCATCGAAGATGCATACCGTTCTGGGAATATGCCGCCCCGTCAGGCGAACCTCGAGCTGAGCCGCAGTGTGCGCGCCTTCGTCAACGAGTACTCCGGCCTCGAGGCCCCGGTGCTCTCGCTCGACGACCTCATCGCCCGCGGGGTCGATCCCGCCCTGATCGATGCGATCCGCCGGCACTACTACCCGAGCATCTTCCAGCGCGGGCCGGCGATCGATCCCGTCTACGGCGCCGAAGCGGCGCGCGCCGTCGTCACGAGCTGGCACTGAGGTGACGACGTGACACTGAACATCTGGTGGATGCCGCTCGTGGCTCTCGGCGTGCTGATCGCCGCCATCGTGATCGGCGCGGTCATCGGCATCCGGCCCGGCCGACGAGCCGACGCCGGCCCTGCGGCGCTGGTCTCGCGGGCCGAGCGGCTGCGCGCGCTGCCTTCGTTCCGCGCCGCGGTGCGCCGGCGCATGGCACTGCTGTCGGGCATCGTCGCGCTCGGCGCGATCGCCGTCCTCATCGGCGGGGTCGTCGCCGCTCGGCCGATGGCGCCGAAGACCGTGCAGCCGGTGAACGCCAGCCGCGACATCATGCTCTGCCTCGACGTGTCGGGCTCCATGTCGGATGTCGACGTGGAGGTGCTCAGTGTCTTCGAGAAGCTGCTCGAGGGATTCGAGGGCGAGCGGATCGGGCTGACGATCTTCAACAGCTCGCCCGTGCAGGTGTTCCCCCTCACCGACGACTACGCGTTCGTGAAGGAGCAGCTGCGCAGCGTGCGCAGCAGCTTCGACTACGCCGACGAGACGCCCGAGCACTGGGTCGGCACACTCAACGGCCCCGGTGCCTCGTTGATCGGCGACGGCCTCGCCGCCTGCACGATGCGCTTCGACCGTCAGGACGACGAGCGCAGCCGCTCGGTGATCCTCGCGACCGACAACGAGCTCGCGGGCGCCTCGATCCTCACGGTCGAAGAGGCGGCGCAGTACGCGAAGTCGCAGCAGGTGCGCGTGTTCGCGCTCAATCCGGTGCAGGGCAAGGACGCCCAGGTCAGCGCGCAGCTGACCGACGCGGCGAAGCTCACCGGCGGGCAGTCGTACGCGCTGCGCGCGACGACGACCGTGGGCGACATCATCGCCGAGATCCAGAAGCAGGAGGCGACGACGCTGAAGGGTCAGGCGCAGGTGATCCTGGTCGACAGCCCGAACCTGTGGATCGCGCTGATGCTCGTGGCCGTGCTCGGCTTCGTCGTGCTGCTGACCGTGATCCGGGATGCCGGCAGGGGGCGCTCATGATCCTCCAGCCCGTCCTGCATCCGATCCTGCTCGCGCTGCTGTGCGCCGTGCCGGTCTTCTTCGTCATCCGCTTCATCGTGAAAGGACCGCAGCGCGGTCTCTGGGCCCTGCGCCTGGGCATGATCGCGGTCGTGTTCGTCATGCTGCTGCGTCCCGGCATCCCGGGCGGCACCTCGCAGACCCTCGCGACCGACACCGATGTCGTGATCGTCGTCGACACGACGGCGAGCATCGTCGCCGAGGACTGGGCGGGTGACCGGCCGCGCATCGACGGCGTGCGCGCCGACGTGCAGGCGATCGTCGACGAGTACCCGGGAGCGCGGTTCGCGCTGATCAGCTTCGACGCGGCGGCGCAGCTGCGCCTGCCGCTGACGACGGATGCCACGGCGCTCATCTCGTCGCTCGATGTGATGCGCCCCGAGGTGACCGACCAGTCACGCGGGTCGTCGATCGGCATCGCGAACCGGATGCTCGCCGACACGCTCTCCGCGGCGGCGAAGGCTTCGCCCGAGCGCGGCCGCATGGTGTTCTACCTCGGCGACGGCGAGCAGACCGCGTCGAGCGAGCCGGAGTCGTTCGCGTCGAGCGCGAAGTACGTCGACGGCGGCGCGGTGCTCGGGTACGGCACGACCGAGGGCGGGCCGATGCGGAAGACGACCGGCCAGGGAACCGAGGGCGGCGATTACATCGAGTATCAGGGCGGGCCGGCGCTGTCGGTGATCGACGAGGACAACCTGCGACAGGTGTCGGAGCAGCTCGGCGTCGAATACCGGGCACGGACGGCGGATGCCGCGATCGAGCTGCCCGAGGCGCCGACGAGCACCACCGACTACGCCGCCTCGGGCGAGGTCGGCAACGTCATCGAGCTGTACTGGATCGCCGCGCTCGCGTTGATCGTGCTGCTGGCCGTCGAGGTGGCGATCGCGGTGACGGCTGTCATCCGGCTGAAGGGTCTGGCCAGGCCGCGGCAGACAGGAGACGCGTCATGACGGGTCCGTCGCACACCGACGCCGCGAAGGCGCTGCTGGCCGTGAACCGTCGGCGTCGCAGCATCCGCCGCTGGGTCGTGATCGCGACCCTGCCCCTCACGCTCGCCGCGCTGCTGTTCGTGGCGAAGCTGCTGAGCATGTACGCGTTCGCGCACACGTCGATCAGCTCGTTCGTCTCGGGCGCATACGCCGAGTCGGAGTCGGCCGCGCGCGGTCAGGACATCGTCAACTGGTTCGAGCCGTTCGCGGCGCCGTACAACATCGGCACAGCACTCGGGGGTGCCGACGACCTCGCCGCCGCACGTTCCGAACTGGAGCGCGCGGTTCCCCTCGCCCAGGGCCTGCAGGTGTGCCCGGTGCTGATCAACCTGTCGCTGGTGATCGAGCGGCAGGGCGACGCCGCGCAGGCAGACGGCGACGCTGCGAAAGCCGCCGAGTTCTACGGCGACGCGCTCGAGGTCACCGTCGAGACGCCCGAGGAGTGCCGCAGCGACGACGCCCAGCAGCAGTCGCCGCAGCCGAACCGCGACATGAGCGACACGCTCGACGAGAACCAGCAGCGCCAGCAGGAGAAGCAGAATCAGAGCCAGCAGCCTCCGCCCGGGCAGCCGCAGCAGCCCGACCAGGGAGAGCAGCCGCCGACGCCGCAGGACAAGCTCGATGACATCGAAGACCGCCTGAATCAGGGAGCGCAGGAGCGCGAGGATCAGCTCGGCGGCGGGCAGGGCGACGAGGGCTCCGGCGGCGGAACGGACAGGCCGTGGTAGATCGTCAGCGCAGCAGATACATCGGCGGGTCGGAGGGGGCGCCTCCCCTCCCCCCGGTCGGTGGCTACTCGGGTGCGGCTCGCGCTCGGGGCGGTCTTGATGCCGCGGCCGGCCTGCCGCCGGCATCCGGGGTCACCTACACCGACCCGGCGGCGGTCCGGAAGCAGGGTGTCAACGGCATCGGGCTCGCCGCCATCTCGGCGACGGCCATCTTCGCCGTGATCCTGCTGCTGCTCATGCTCGCCGGCGGCACCGACGCCCTGTACGGCGTGACGCTGCTCGTGCTGCAGCTGGCGATCGTGGGCGTGATCGTCGCGGCGATGCTCACCCGCCGCGGGCGGATGCTGGGAGCGATCGCGCTTGCCGTCTCGCTCGTCTTCAACGTCGCGACCGTCGGCGCCGCGGGCGCCCTGTACTCGTCGGCGACGCAGGCGTACGACGGCACGAAGTCCGAGCAGCAGCGGCACGAGGAGGCGTATCCGGGCGTGAAGGACTTCTCGCCCGAAGAGGCCCTGAACGGCCCGTCCCTCGAGAGTGTTCAGGCCGAGGGCGACGCGCTGATGGCCGCGATCCGCGCGCGCTTGAGCGAGCGCTACGGATACACCTGGGTGCAGAGCGGCACGGTCGACGTCAGTCCCGAGCGCAACGGGTACGGCGGCGAGTCGATGCTGCGCAACTACACCTCGACGGTCTGGACGACCCAGCAGCCCGTGCGGGACGACGCGCGCAAGCGGCAGGTCATGCAGGCGATCAGCGAGGTGCTTCTCGAGCGCGGCCTGAGCGATCTGTACCCGCTGAACGAGATCGACGCGGGCATCTCACCCGACATGGTGGCGAAGCTGTACGGCTCGACCGAGCCCTCCCGGCAGCACACCTGGGAGTACTACGGCGACAGCTACCCCGGGCCGATGCGGTTCTACGCGTACGCGTACGATCTCGCGAACGACCCGACCGGCGAGTTCCGCCTGCAGCGCGAGGCGATCGCGAAGCAGAGCGGCGAGCCGCTCGAGGGCATCCAGCTCGTCGTCTTCGCCCGCCGCGTGCTGCCCGAGGCCGACCGCGCCGAGTTCGAGCAGCGGCTGCGGGAGTACCCGGGGTTCTGACGACGGGGTCAGTCGACGTCGTCCACCGGCTCGCGCTCGTCGCCCGGCAGCTCGGGCTCGTCGACCAGCTTGAGATCCTCGACCGCGGGACCCTCGAGCAGGGTGCCGTCGGCGGCGAAGCGCGAGCCGTGCAGCGGGCAGTCCCACGAGCGCTCGGCGCTGTTCCAGGTGACGATGCCGCCCAGATGCGTGCACACCGCCGAGAGGCGGCAGGTGACGCCGTCGACCGTCGACACCGCGACCGGCTTCATACCGGCGCTGCCCACGACGCCCTCGCCCTCCGCGGGCGGCGTGTCGGGCAGCGGATGCCGTTCGGCCGAGATCCACCCCGTAGCGGCGTCCCGCGCCACCTCGGCACCCGCGACCGCACCCTGCACGAGATCCTTCGGCGTGGTGATGCGGTGGTGCAGCGTCTGCGCCCACGGGATGTTCCCGTCGAGCACCTCGGCGGCGATGCTGAGCGCCGCCGCGACGGCGTTCGTCATGCCCCACTTGTTGTAGCCGGTGGCGATCTTGACGTGCTTGCCGGTGCGCGGCATCCAGCCCACGAACGGCACCATGTTCAGCGACTGGTAGTCCTGCGCCGCCCAGGCGTGGGTGCGCTCGGCACCGGGGAAGTGCTGGTGCGTCCACCGCTCGAGGTCGTCGACGAGCGTCTGTGTGTCGTCGGCGCGACCCACATCGTGATCGTTGCCGCCCACCAGCAGCAGCTGCTCGCCCTCATGCGCGGCGGTGCGCAGCGACCTGGTCGGCGCGTCGATCGAGAGGTACATCCCCTGTGGGATGCGCGCGGCATCGGGCATCCGGTACGCCTGCGCGTACGAGCGGTTGGCCTTGAGCTTGGCGAAGTACAGGCCCCGGTCGAGGATCGGCACCCCGGTGGCCAGCACGACGGTGCCGGCGTGCACGTCGCCGACCGAGGTGATCACCCGGCTCGGCTCACCGGTGTCGACGTCCTTCACGCGCACGCCCTCGACGATCACCCCACCGCGCTCGCGCAGATCCGCCGCGAGCGCGCGCAGCACGTCCATCGGGTCGAACTGGGCCTGCTCGCGCAGCCGGATCGCGCCATGCACGCGGAACGGCAGCTCGAGCTCGCTCACCCGCTCGACGTCGAGTCCCGCCGCCAGGCACGCCTCGTACTCCTTCTCGATCGAACGAGCACCGTCTTCGGTTCCCGCGTAGGTGAAGGCATCGCGCCGGTCGACGGCGACGCCGTGCTCGCCGAGATAGCGCAGCATCCACTGCTGCCCCTCGAGGTTGCCCTCGACGTAGGCCTTGAGCACGCGGTCCGACCCGCGCGAGCGGATGCCCGAGAGCACACCGCCCTGCAGCAGGCTGAGCTTCGCGGTGGTGTTGCCGGTCGCCGCGGCACCGACGAAGCGGGCTTCGAGCACCGCGACCGACAGGCCGGCGCGCGCCAGAAGCAGGGCGGTGGTCAGTCCGGTCAGGCCTGCTCCGGCGACCACCGCGTCGTAGCGGGCGTCGGGCTCGAAGGTGTCGGTGGGGATGCGCTCACGCTGGTCGTCGAGCCATAGGGACGTCACGGTGTCTCCTTCGCTGGGGGCGAGTGACCCTCAGTACATCGTGAAGGCGGCCACGGTGACCAGGCCTTGACATCACGACCGACGCCAGCACGACGGGTGTCCTACGCTGGCTTCTGGTCGCGCGACGCGGCCTTCGATCGATCAGGGAGTCCACTTGCCCGAGCACACGCTTCTCGCCATCGACGCCGGACAGACGGGCATCAAGACCCGCCTCGTCGCACCGGGCGGCAGCGCTCAGGAGGGGCTGTTCCCCGGCGTGCTCACCGACCGGCCGCTGCTCTCGCAGCTGACGACGGTCGTCGCCGAGGTGACCCGCGTGACGGGGCAGGCGCCGCACACGGTGACCTTCGGCGTCTCGGGCCTCACCTCCGCGGACGACGAGGCGGATGCCCTGATGCAGCACCACGATCTCGCCGACGTGCAGCGCATCGTCGTCACCCACGACTCGGTCACCTCGTTCCTCGGGGTGCTCGGCGACCAGCAGGGGGCCGTTGTGGCGGCTGGCACGGGCGTCGTGACACTCGGCGTGGGCCCCGAGCACTCCGCGCGCGTCGACGGCTGGGGACACATCATGGGCGATGCGGGCAGCGGCTACTGGATCGGCCGAGCGGCCCTGGACGCAGTGATGCGCGCGCACGACGGCCGTGGCCCTGCGACGGCTCTGACCGCGGTCGTGCAGGAGTGCTGGCCCGACCTCGAGACCGCGTACGTGGCGCTGCAGTCCGCGGAGGATCGCGTGCGCACCGTGGCGTCGTTCGCCGCCCCGACCGCCCGGCACGCGGCATCCGGAGACGAGGTCGCGGGCC
>NZ_DAMDLU010000085.1:0-12522 GCF_032084865.1 Microbacterium sp. | reverse complement strand
GGCCGGATCGCCGAGGCACGAGCGCAGATCGCCCTCGCCACCGCTGCGGCCGAGGCGATCGAGGCACACGCCGACGCCGCCGGGCGGGATCGCGCGTCGGCCACCGAGCTCACCGAGGCGCTCGACGCCTCGGTCTTCGACGACGTCGCCGATGCCGAGCAGGCCATGCTCAGCGCGACCGAGCTCTCGGCTCTCGACGATCGCATCACGGCGTACGCGGTCGACGTGAAGAAAGAGCGCGCGCTGCTGCTCGACCTCGAGATGCGCGTGCTTCCCGAGGATCCGATCGACCTGGCGCCTGCCGAGCAGGCCGCGCAGCACGCTCGTGACGCCTGGCAGAGCGCGGTCGACGCCGACAGCCGCGCGCGCAGCGTGCAGAAGGGCCTCGCAGCGACCGTCGACTCCGCCGCGCGCGCTCACGAGGTGTCGGCGGAGCAGGCGGCCGAGTTCGAGGTGATCCGGGGTCTCGCCGATGCGCTCGCCGGCCGGTCGGGTAACACGCACAAGATGAACCTCGAGACGTTCGTGCTCGCCGCCGAACTCGAAGAGATCGTCGCTGCCGCCAACCTGCGCCTGCACGACATGTCCGATGCCCGCTACCAGCTGCGCCACTCCGACGCGCTCGCGGCGCGCGGCGCGGCATCCGGCCTCGGCATCGTCGTCTTCGACGCGTTCACCGGGCAGACCAGACCCGCCAAGTCGCTCTCCGGCGGTGAGACGTTCCTGTCGTCGCTCGCGCTGGCGCTGGGGCTGGCCGAGGTCGTCACGGCGCGCGCCGGAGGCATCCGGCTCGACACCCTCTTCATCGACGAGGGATTCGGTTCACTCGACGCCGACACGCTCGAGACGGCGATGCGCACCCTCGACGAGCTGCGCCAGGGCGGGCGCACGGTCGGGGTCATCAGTCACGTCGAGGCGATGCAGGAGCAGATCCCCGCCCAGCTGAGCGTGCGCACGGTTCCCGACGGGCACAGCGTCATCGACGCCCCGCGGCGCGCGGGCTGATCAGACCGGGTACTCGGTGCGCATGTGCTCCCAGAGCTGCGCGCTGCACGCCGCGACGACGTCATCCCACACCTGCGTCGCGCCGTCCTGAGCGCGGTCCGAGACCACGCGCATCACTCGGATCGGCACGTCGAACTTCTGCGCCACCCAGATGAACGAGAACGTCTCCATGTCGACCAGCACGCCGCCGAGTCCACGGATTCTGGCCACCGCGTCGGCATCGTCGACGAAGATGTCGCCCGTCGCGATCGTAACCCCATCGCGACCGGTCTCGACCCGCGACGGCAGCGACACGTGCTGCCCGATCACGCCGTCGAGATCCTGCACGTCGTGCTGGATAGCCGCGCTCACGTCGTAGATCCCCGACTCGACCGAGTCGTCCACCGCGCCCGCGGTGCCGACCACGACGATCTCGTCGTAGCGCTGGGCATCGAGCGCGCGGGTCAGCCCGTAGGCGGCCATGAGCTTGCCGGGGCCGGTCACCAGTCGGTCGAAGCCGGGCAGCTCGGCGGGGAAGGCCTGAAGTTCGGATGCCAGGGCGGCGACGAGAAGTCTCACGTCTCCATCCTCTCAGCTGGGGGAGACTGGTACCGACGAAGGAGGCGCCATGAGCATGCAGCAGCGGATCATTAAGGACCTGGGCGTGAAGCCCGAGATCGACCCAGCGGTCGAGAACGAGAAGCGGATCGGCTTTCTCGTCGACTACCTGCGCGCCACCGGTGCGAACGGGTTCGTGCTCGGCATCTCGGGCGGACAGGACTCCACGCTCGCCGGTCGCCTCGCCCAGCTCGCGGTCGAGCGCGTGCGCGCCGACGGCGGCGAGGCGACGTTCGTCGCCGTGCGCCTGCCGTTCCGGGTGCAGGCGGATGCTGCCGACGCGGAGGCCGCGATCGACTTCGTCGGCGCCGACCGGTCGGCGACCATCAACATCCAGCACGGCGTCGAGGGTCTCGAGCGGGATCTCGAGGAGGGCCTGGGCGAGAGCATCACCGACTTCAACCGCGGCAACATCAAGGCGCGCCTGCGCATGGTGGTGCAGTACGCGCTCGGCGGTCACGACAGGCTGCTCGTGATCGGGACCGACCACGCAGCAGAGGCGGTGACCGGCTTCTACACGAAGTTCGGCGACGGGGCGGCCGACCTGCTGCCGCTCTCCGGGCTCACCAAGCGGCAGGGCCGGGCGATGCTCAAGCAGCTCGGTGCGCCCAGGCACCTGTACATGAAGGTGCCCACGGCCGACCTGCTCGACGGCATGCCGGGTCGACCGGATGAAGACGAGCTCGGCCTCAGCTACGAGCAGATCGACGACTACCTCGAGGGTCGGGACGTCATTCCCGGCGTCGCGGCGATCATCGAGGAGAAGTACCGGGCATCCCGTCACAAGAGGCATCTGCCGGTCACGCCTGCCGACGACTGGTGGCGCTGACGCACGCGCAACCCACCCGCGCGGGGTGATGTCCGAGCCTGCGGATAGTGTCGAGAGCAGGCAAGGGAGAGGGGCATCGTGCGGGTCATCGCAGCGGAGAACCGGGTCGTCTGGAGTGCCAGCGACCTGAAGCTGGCGGCGGAGTGCGAGTTCGCATGGGCGCGCGCGCTCGACGCGAAGCTCGGTCGCGTTCCCGCGGTGGAAGAGCCCGAAGACGCCACGCTAGAACGCGCCGCTCGTCTCGGTGACCGCCACGAAGAGACGGTTCTCGAGCGGTACCTCAGAGAGCTGGGGGAGTCGGTCGACGGCGGCCCCGGCGTGGTGGTGCTGCCGAAGGTCTCGTCGGCGGATGCCGGTGAGCTGGCTGCCACGGTCGACGCGACCGAACGCGCGCTGCGCTCGGATGCGTCGCTGGTGTTCCAGGCTGCGTTCTCGACTCCGGAGTTCGTCGGGTTCGCGGATTTCATCGCCCGCGATGAGCCGCTGCCGGGGGAGAGCGGGGGCCGTTGGCGGGTGCAGGACTCGAAGCTCGCCCGGACCGCACGTGCGACCGCGCTCATGCAGCTCGGAGCATATGTCGATCAGCTCGACCGGCTCGGCATCCCTCGTTCCGACGAGGTCGACCTGATCCTCGGCGACGGCACGACCAGCACGCACCGGGTCGACGACCTGCTGCCGCTGTTCCACGTGCGCCGTGCCCGCCTGCGCAGCCTGATCGCCGACCGCCGTGTCGCCGACGGCGCCACGGGCGCGCCGCTGGCGTGGGGCGACGATCGCGGCGACCTGCAGATCACCGCGTGCGGGCGCTGTGCGACGTGCGACGAGCAGGTGACCGCACACCGCGACCTGCTGATGGTCGCCCGCATGCGCCCGGTGCAGCGACAGCGGCTGCGCGCGGCGGGCATCCACTCGCTCGACGATCTCGCCGATGCCGCAGATGCGCCCGACGGCATGAACGCCGACACCTTCACCGCGCTGCGCGCGCAGGCCCGACTGCAGGCCGGAGTGCCGGTCGACCCGGGCGCGGTTCCGCCGTTCGAGCTCGTGTCGGCGAACGCCATCGGCCTGATGCCGCGACCCAGCCGGGGCGACCTGTTCTTCGACTTCGAGGGCGATCCGCTCTACACCGAGGCCACTGCACCCGGTGAGAGCCCGCGATGGGGCATCGACTACCTGTTCGGGTGGACCGACAACGCCGAGCAGTACTCGGCGCTGTGGGCGCACACCTTCGCCGACGAGAAGACGGCGCTGCTCGACTTCCTCGAGTTCGTGAAGCTGCGCCGGCAGACGCATCCCGACATGCACATCTACCACTACGCGCCGTACGAGACCTCGCACCTCGCGGCGATGGCGGCTCGGCACGGGGTCGGTGAGGCCGATGTCGATCGGCTGCTGCGCGAGGGCGTCTTCGTCGACCTGTACCCGATCGTGCTGCGCTCGGTGCGCATCGGGTCGCGCTCGTACTCGATCAAGAAGCTCGAGCCGCTCTACATGGGCGACGAGGTGCGCACGAGTGACGTGCAGAAGGGCGACGACTCGATCGTGCAGTACGTGCAGGCGCGGGAGCTGCGCGCATCGGGTCAGGATTCCGAGGCGCAGGCGATCCTCGACGACCTCGCCGACTACAACCGCTACGACTGCGTGTCGACCAGACGACTGCGCGATTGGCTGATCGGGCTCGCGCGAGAGGCCGGAGTGGTTCCCGCCCCGCCGGACGACCCCGAGACCCGCGCGTACGAGCCGTCGCCGCTGTCGCTCGCACTGCAGACCGAGGCCACCCGCGCCGGCGATGAGGCGTCCGCGACGTCGTACCGGGTCGCCGCCGCGGCGATCGACTACCACCCGCGTGAGGCGAAGAGCTTCTGGCAGGGGCACTTCCAGCGACTGCGTGAGCCGGTGTCGATCTGGGAGTCGACCCGCGACGTGCTGCGCGTCGATCAGGCCGCCAGCCGTGTCGAAGCCGACTGGGCGGTCGACGAGGGCCGACGTGCCCAGACCCGGCTGGTGCGACTGCGCGGCGAAGTGGCGCCGGGCAGCACGCTGAACGTCGGCGGCCGCCCGTTCGCGCTCTACGGAGTGCCCACACCCTTCGACGTGCCCGCCCCCTCCCGCGTCATCCACGTGCCGCACGAGGTCGAGATCGTCGAGGTGCTCGATGACGGCTACGTGGTGCGCGAGCGCACCGTGCAGGGGCAGGTGTGGGACGAGCTGCCCGTCGCGCTCGCGCCGGCCGCGCCGCCGAACGTCCTCTCCCAGCAGGGCGCCATCGAGGAGTGGGCGGCATCGCTGCATCATGCCGCACCGGTCTACCCGAACGACGCCGCCACCGACATCCTTCGCCGCATCCCGCCGCGCACCGTCTCCGGCTCCCCGCTGCCGCCGGCGGAGGAAGCGGGCGACGTCGTCGACGCGATCGTCCGCGGAATCCTCGACCTCGACGACAGCTATCTCGCGGTGCAGGGCCCTCCGGGCACCGGCAAGACTTACACCGGATCGCATGTGATCGCACGGCTGGTGCGCGATCACGGCTTCCGCATCGGGGTCGTCGCGCAGTCGCACGCCATCGTCGAGAACCTTCTCGAGCGCGTCGTCGCCGACGGGGTTCCGGCAGCGCAGGTCGCGAAGGCGCCGAAGGATCCGGATGCTCCCGAGCCGGCGTTCACGGTCATCCGCAAGGACGGCATGGCGGCCTTCCTCGCCGAGCACGCCCACCACGGTGCGGTCGTCGGCGGCACGGCGTGGGACTTCAGCAACACCCGGCGGGTCGACCGGAAGGGTCTCGATCTGCTGGTGATCGATGAAGCAGGGCAGTTCTCCCTCGCCTCCACCATCGCAGTCGCCTCAGGCGCGAGGCGTCTGCTGCTGCTCGGCGATCCGCAGCAGCTGCCGCAGGTCAGTCAGGGCACGCACCCCGAGCCGGTCGACACGTCCGCGCTCGGCTGGGTGATGCACGGCTCGTCGGTCATCGACCCGAGGTACGGCTACTTCCTCGCCGAGTCATGGCGCATGCATCCCGCGGTCGCCGCGCCCGTCTCACGCCTGTCGTATGCGAGCCGCCTGGCGTCGGCGGCGGGGGCAGAGCGTCGCCTGGTCGACGGCGTCGAACCGGGCCTGCACATCGTGCCGGTACGGCATCGCGGCAACGCCACCCAGTCGGCTGAGGAGGCTGCCGAGGTGGTGCGCATCGTGCGCGAGCTCATCGGCCGCACCTACGTCGACGGCATGTGCGACGACCCGCCGCGCCCGCTCGAGCAGCGTGACATCATCGTCGTCGCGCCGTACAACGCGCAGAAGCAGCTCATCCACGACGAGCTGTCGGCGGCAGGATACGGCGGGGTCGCGGTCGGCACGGTCGACAACTTCCAGGGTAAGGAGGCGGTCGTCTCGATCACCTCGCTCGCCGCGTCCAGCGGACGTGACGCCCCGCGCGGACCGGAGTTCCTGCTGCTGCAGAACCGGCTCAACGTCGCCATCTCGCGGGCGAAGAGCGTCGCCTATCTCGTGCATTCGCCGGCGCTGCTCGACGACCTGCCGTGGACTCCCGAGGGCGTCGCACGCCTGAGCGCCTTCGCCCACCTGGTGGGCGCGGACCGCGGGTGACCGACCACTTCGCGCACGAGGACCCCGCGCACGGCAGGTTTCTCGTGCGGGGCGATGGCCCCGCAGTGATCAGACCGTGCCGTACAGGCGGTCGCCCGCGTCGCCGAGTCCGGGCACGATGTAGCCCTTCTCGTTCAGACGCTCGTCCAGGGCGCCGAGCACGAGGGTCACGTCGGCATCGCCGACCATCTTCTCGATCGCGGCGACGCCCTCGGGGGTGCCGAGCAGGCAGATCGCCGTGACGTTCTTCGCACCGCGGTCGAAGAGGAACTGGATCGCCGCCGCCAGCGAACCGCCCGTGGCGAGCATCGGGTCGATGGCGAAGCACTGCCGGTCGCTGAGGTCGTCGGGCAGGCGCTCGGCGTAGGTGGTGGGCTCGAAGGTCTCTTCGTCGCGCACCATGCCGAGGAATCCGACCTCGGCGGTGGGGATCAGCTTGACCAGGCCCTCGAGCATCCCGAGACCGGCGCGCAGGATCGGCACGACGATCGGGCGCGGCTCGGCGATCTTCACACCTGTCGTCGTCGTGACCGGGGTCTTCACCTCGATCGGTTCGACCTTGACGTCGCGCGTCGCCTCGTAGGCGAGCAGCGTCACCAGCTCCTCGGTCAGCTGACGGAAGACCGGAGATGAGGTCCTCTCGTCCCGCAGCACGGTGAGCTTGTGAGTGATGAGCGGGTGATCGGCCACATGAACGCGCATGGGTACAGATTACTTGCCGACCGTATGCGCACCAGCACGGGCCGCACGGCGTTCCTTCGCCGCGGCGTTGATGCGCTTGGCATTCGCCGCCACGACGACCGATCCGATCAGAGCAGGAAGCGTCATCAGCATGATCACGAGTGCGGGGCTGTTGTCCATGTCTTCACGCTATGGGCTCGCGGGCAGTTGAATCATCCATCTCTTGGGGGAGATTCCCGGCTCCGCCGGACGGCGGATGGATGTGCGGATGCCGCTCAGCGCCGCGACTCGAAGAACGCGTGCAGCTGCGCAGTCGCCTCCGCGGCCCGGATGCCCGCGACGACCTCAGCGCGGTGCGGCAGACGCCGGTCGCGCAGCACGTCGTACATCGAACCGGCAGCGCCGGCCTTCTCGTCCCAGGCGCCGAACACGACACGGCCGATGCGGGCCTGCAGGATCGCGCCCGCGCACATGATGCACGGCTCGAGGGTCACCACGAGGGTGTGGCCCTCCAGGTTCCAGCGGCCGTGCGCCTCGGCTGCTGCGCGCAGCGCGAGCACCTCGGCGTGCGCCGTCGGGTCGTGGGTCTGCTCGCGGAGGTTGCGTCCCTCGCCGACGACAGCACCGCGGGCATCCAGCACCACTGCCCCGACCGGGACGTCGCCGCCCGCACCCGCCTCCGCGGCGAGTTCGAGAGCGCGACGCATCGCCGTGGCGTCCGAACCTGTCATGTCGGCCAGGATCAGTCCGACGACGGGAAGACGAACGCGTCGGTCGACGGCTCGGGGTCGAGCGACGGCCGGTACACGTCGGGTTCGAGATAGATCACGCGTGCCGCGGGAACGGCATCCCGGATCCTTCTCTCGATCTCGTCGATATCGGCCGCCGCCTCGCGCACGGTCTTGTCGGAGGTGAGCACGACCTTCGCGGCGACCATCAGCTCGTCGGGGCCGAGATAGAGGGTCTTCATGTGGATGAGCTTCTCGACGTCGGGGCCGCCGACGATGGCGTCGACGATGCGGTCGTGATCTGCGCTGTTCGCTCCCTCTCCGACCAGCAGGCTCTTCGTCTCGATCGCCAGGACGACCGCGATCAGGATCAGCAGCAGGCCGATCATCAGCGTGCCCAGCGCGTCGTACAGCGGGTCGCCGGTGAGGAGCGTCAGACCCACGCCGAAGAGCGCGAAGGCCAGGCCGATGAGTGCACCGGTGTCTTCCAGCAGCACCACCGGCAGCTCAGGCGCCTTCGACCGGCGGATGAACGAGATCCACGACTGGCCAGGCTCGCGCACCGCGTTGCTCTCGCGCACGGCGGTGCGAAGCGACATCGATTCGAGCACGATCGCGATCAACAGCACGGCAAGCGGCAGCCACCACCATGTCTGGTCGATCTCGTGCGGGTCGACGATCTTCTGCACGCCCTCGTACACCGCGAACAGGCCACCGAGCGAGAACAGGATGATCGACACGACGAAGGCGGACACGTACCGTTCGCGGCCGTACCCGAACGGGTGCGAACGATCGGCTTCGCGGGTGGCCTTGCGATTGCCGAGCATGAGCAGCAGCTGATTGCCCGAGTCGGCGACCGAGTGGATCGCCTCCGCGAGCATCGACGCAGAGCCCGACAGCGCCCACGCGACGAACTTCGCCAGCGCGATGCCCAGGTTGGCCAGGAGGGCCGCGATGATCGCCTTGGTGCCGCCGGATGCGCTCATGGCCCGAGTCTACGACGACAGCGTGCGCCGATCGCGAGGGCACGACACGCCGCCAGCCGCGCTCGTAGGATGGGCGGCATGACCGATTCCCTCCCCGCACTCGCGTTCCTCGGAGCAGGCTCGATGGGAGGTGCGATCCTGCAGGGCGTCGTCGCGTCCGGCGTCCAGGTCGACGGCGGGATCGTCGCGACCAACCGCACACGCGAGAAGGCGGATGCCCTGGCATCCCTCACCGGGGTGACCAGCATCGCCCTCGAAGAGAACCCCGCCGGCAACACCGAGGCAGCGGCAGCGGCGCGGATCATCCTGGTCGGCGTGAAGCCGGCCATGGTTCCCGATCTGCTGCGCGAGATCGCCCCCGCGCTGCGCGACGACGCGATCGTCGTGAGCCTCGCCGCCGGCGTCACCCTCGCGACCTTCACCGAGGCGCTCGGTGAGACGGCGCACACGGTGCGGTCGATGCCGAACACTCCGGCGACGGTCGGTCGTGCCGTGACCGGCATCGCCGCGGGCCCGGCGGCGACGGACGACGACATGGCGCTCGTGCGTGCGCTGTTCGAGAAGGTCGGCGCGGTCATCGAGGTGCCCGAGTCGCAGACCGACGCGCTGTCGACCGTCTCCGGCTCCGGCCCCGCCTACGTCTTCCTGCTGATCGAGAAGCTGGCCGAGGCGGCGCGAGGGATGGGATTCTCGAATGCCGACGCCCGCCTCATGTCCGAGCAGACCTTCATCGGCGCCGCAGCCCTTCTCGCGGCATCCGGTGAGGAACCGGCCGAGCTGCGCCGGCGCGTGACCAGCCCGAAGGGCACGACCGAGCGAGCCGTGGCCGTGCTGCAGGATGCCCGCCTCGACGAGGTGTTCGCGGAGGCGACCGCCGCCGCGCTGGCGCGCGCGAAGGAGCTCGCCGCCGGCTCGTGACGGCGGCTGTCGGCATCCGCTGATCTGACCCGCTCTCGGGTCCCTGAGCTTGTCGAAGGGCGGCCACGCTGCTTCGGCAGGCTCAGCAGCCCACTGGCAGACGCAACAGCCCGTGCGGCGGCTCAGCGGTCGAGGCCCGCGAACCGCTCGATGTCGACGCTGGTGCCCGACACGATGATGAGGTCGTGGTTGGTCACCACGGTGTTCGCCTCGGCGTAGCGGAACGGCTTGCCGGGGCTCTTCACGCCGACGACGGTGACGTTGTACTTGGTGCGCACGCCCGATTCGTTCAGCCCCACGCCGCGGATGAACTTGGGCGGATACATCTTCGCGAGCACGAAGTCGTCGTCGAAGCGGATGAAGTCGAGCATCCGTCCGCTGACCAGGTGCGCGACGCGCTCGCCGGCCTCCCGCTCGGGGTAGATGACGTGGTTCGCGCCGACGCGGGCGAGGATCTTGCCGTGCGACTGCGAGACCGCCTTCGCCCAGATCTGCGGCACCTTCAGGTCGACGAGGTTCGCGGTGATCAGCACGGATGCCTCGATGAGCGACCCGACGGCGACGACGGCGACCTGGAAGTCCTGCGCGCCGATCTGCCGCAGCGCGTCGATGTTGCGCGCATCCGCCTGCACGGTGTGCGTGACCCGCTCCGACCACTTCTGCACGAGGGCGAGGTCGCCGTCGATCGCGAGCACCTCGCGGTCGAGGCGGTCGAGCTCCCCGGCGCAGGCGGCGCCGAAGCGGCCGAGTCCGATCACGAGCACCGGGGCGTCGCCCCGCACCATCTCAACCAACGATCGGCCTTTCGACGGGCAGCGAGTAGAGCTGCGAGCGGGATGTCGCGGCGACCGCCGCGGCGAGTGTCACTGTACCAACGCGCCCCATGAAGATCGTCGCGGCGAGAACGTAGCTGGCCGAGTCCGGAAGCTCGGCGGTGAGACCCGAGGAGAGTCCGACGGTGCCGAACGCGGAGATCACGTCGAAGAGCACGTCGATGATGTCGGCCTTGGTGATCTGGGCGATGATCACCGTCGAGAGGGCGACGACAGTCGCGCCCCAGGCGACGACCGACAGGGCGACGCGCTGCACGTCCGACGGGATGCGGCGGCCGTACACCTCGACCGACTGGCGGCCCTTCGCCTCGGACCACACCGCGATTGCGAGGACGGCGAGAGTGGTCACCTTGATGCCGCCGGCGGTGGATGCCGAGCCCCCGCCGACGAACATGAGCATGCACGCCACGAGCATCGACGATCCGTTCAGGTCGGACATCTCGATCACGTTGAACCCGCCCGAGCGCGTCATCGCCGACAGGAAGAGCGCGTTCATGGTCGTCTCGCCGGCATCCATCGACCCGAACGTCGCCGGGTTGTCGAACTCGAGCAGCAGGAACGTCGCGGCCCCGAGAACGAAGAGCAGCCCGGTGGTGATGAGCGTGAGCTTGGAGTGCAGCGACCAGCGCTTCACGTGCCACACATGCTTGGCGAGCGTGTAGATCACCGGGAAGCCGATGCTGCCCAGGAACATGCTGATCATGAGGATGGTCAGCACGAGGTAATCGTCGGCGAAGACGGTGACGCCGCCGGCGTTGGGCGTGAAGCCCGTGTTCGTGAACGACATGGCGGCGTAGTACGGTGCCTCCCACAGAGCGGCGAACGGGTCAATCCCCGCCCACACGAGCGCGGGGTAGAGCAGCACCGCGACGCTGAGCTCGATCACGAGCGTCGACAGCGCCACCGTGGTGAGCAGCTGACCGACCTCGCCGAGCCGCACGGTCTGGCTCTCGTTCACCGGACCGCCGTGCGCGCGCATCGGGTTGGTGTCTCCGGCCGCGAGAAGCTTGGCGCGCAGTCCGAGGCGCCTCGAGATCACCATGCCCATCACCGACGCCAGGGTCAGCACGCCCATGCCGCCGATGTTCACGCCGATGAACAGCAGCACGTTGCCGAAGGGCGACCAGTGGCTGGCCATGTCGACCGTCGAGAGCCCCGTGACGCAGATCGTCGACATCGCGGTGAACAGCGCGTCGCTCAGCGGTGTGATCGTGCCGTCGGCCGACGAGAGCGGCAGCGACAGAAGAACGGTGAAGAGCAGGATCAGCGATGCGAAGATGATGATCGCGAAGCGCGACGGCGATGAGGTCACCAGGTGCTTCGCCCGCCGGCCGAAGCCGCGCAGCGTGTCCTGCGGGGACGATGCCGACACGATGCCCGACATCGCTCCCCTCTCCGCCGGCGCCGTTCGCCGAGCCTTCGTCATGGTACTCCCGTGCGGTGCCTACTACCCTGAGGGCATGACCGACATCTTCGACGTGATCGCGGACGGCACCAGGCGAGACATCCTCCGGCTGCTGCTGAGCGAATCCGCCGAGGGCGACGGCGGCACGAGCGTGACGCAGATCGTGAGTCTTCTGGGCATCAGCCAGCCGACCGTGTCGAAGCACCTCAAGGTGCTGCGCGAAGCGAACCTGGTGACGGTGCGCGAAGAGGGCCAGCGCCGCTTCTACAGTCTGTCGGTCGGTCCGCTCGAAGAGGTCGACGACTGGCTCGTGCCGTTCCTGATCGATGCCTACGGTGACCAGGCGCCGCTCATCGACATCCCGTTCGCGCCCCTGCCGGCCAAGACGGCGCACGCGGCCGAGGTCGTCGGCCGGGCCGCAGCCTCGGCGAAGCACGTCGTCACGTCGGCGCTCAAGAAGCTGGGCACCTGACGAGCGCGGCACCGGGCCGCGAGTCACATCCGTCTCACGTGTTTACAGCCGTCGCAGCAACCCCATATGCTGTGCTTCAGCAGAAAGGGGTGCTGGGGATGCCCGACGTTCACGACGTTCGATTCCTGACGGTGGCCGAGGTCGCCGAGATCATGCGCGTGTCCAAGATGACCGTGTACCGGCTCGTGCACGCGGGGGAGCTGCCGGCGATCCGCTTCGGACGCAGCTATCGCGTACCCGAGTCGGCGGTGGCGGATGCCCTGCGCACCCCGGACGCCGATGTCGGCTGACTGCCGATTCGGGCGGCGTGCGACCGTTTGCTAGAATCGTCCGAGGCATTTTTTTTCGTGCCCGTACCCGGGTGTCGTTTCCATGGCACCCAACCCCTGACTTAGTGAGGTTTCCGTGGGTTCAGTCATCAAGAAGCGCCGCAAGCGCATGGCGAAGAAGAAGCACCGCAAGCTGCTT
>NZ_DAMDLU010000084.1:8969-12589 GCF_032084865.1 Microbacterium sp. | reverse complement strand
ACGCCTTCAAGGTGCCCGGCAAGCAGATGAACTACGTCAACCGCAAGCCGATCGGCGTCGCGGGTCTGATCACGCCGTGGAACACCCCGTTCATGCTCGAATCGTGGAAGCTCGGTCCGGCGCTCGCCACCGGCAACACCGTGGTGCTCAAGCCCGCCGAGTTCACTCCCCTGTCGGCGTCGCTGTGGGCCGGCATCTTCGAAGAAGCCGGCCTGCCGCAGGGTGTGTTCAACCTCGTCAACGGCCTCGGCGAAGACGCCGGCGACGCGCTGGTGAAGCACCCCGACGTGCCGCTCATCTCGTTCACCGGCGAGAGCCGCACCGGGCAGATCATCTTCGGCAACGCAGCCCCCTTCCTGAAGGGGCTGTCGATGGAGCTGGGCGGCAAGAGCCCCGCCGTCGTCTTCGACGACGCCGACCTCGACACCGCGGTGGATGCCTGCGTCTTCGGCGTGTACTCCCTCAACGGCGAGCGCTGCACCGCGGGCAGCCGCATCCTCGTGCAGCGCGGCGTCTACGACGAGTTCGTCGAGCGCTTCGCCGCGATCGCCCAGCGCGTCAAGGTCGGCCACCCGCACGACCCGACCACCGAGGTCGGCGCGCTGGTGCACCCCGAGCACTACGAGAAGGTGATGAGCTACGTCGAGATCGGCAAGACCGAGGGTCGCCTGATCGCCGGCGGCGGTCGCCCCGAGGGCTTCCCGACCGGCAACTACGTCGCACCGACCGCGTTCGCCGACGTGGCACCGGATGCCCGGATCTTCCAGGAGGAGATCTTCGGACCCGTCGTCGCCATCACCCCCTTCGACACCGAGGAGGAGGCGCTGGCGCTGGCGAACAACACGCGCTACGGCTTGGCCGCCTACATCTGGACGAACGACCTCAAGCGCGCACACAACTTCGCCGGCGCCGTCGAGGCCGGCATGGTGTGGCTGAACTCGAACAACGTGCGCGACCTGCGCACCCCGTTCGGCGGCGTCAAGGCATCCGGACTCGGACACGAGGGCGGATACCGCTCGATCGACTTCTACACCGACCAGCAGAGCGTGCACATCACCCTCGGCGAGCCGCACAACCCCGCCTTCGGCAAGCAGGATCTGGACGACCCGGACCCGCGCTGACCCTTCGGCAGGCTCAGGGACCCATCCCTGGGTGAGCCTGTCGAAGGTCAGGGCCTCATCTTCTGAACACAGGCAAGGACGCTGACATGACGAACCACGCAGGAAAGACCCTCACCTCCTCCGGCTTCTACGTGAGCCAGGAGGCGCCGATCCACACCGATGATCCCATCGCGACGCCCGTCGCGAGCCCGCCCGACATCCTCCGCTGCGCGTACATGGAGCTCGTCGTGACCGACCTCGCCGCCTCGCGCGAGTTCTACGTCGACATCCTGGGTCTGTACGTCACCGAAGAGGACGAGCGCACGATCTACCTCCGCTCGACCGAGGAGTTCATCCACCACAACCTCGTGCTGCGCACGGGCGAGGTCGCGGCCGTCGCCGCGTTCTCGTACCGGGTGCGCACGCCCGAAGACCTCGACCGTGCGGTGGAGTTCTACACCGAGCTCGGCTGCGACGTGCGCCGCAACCCGGACGGATTCGTGAAGGGCATCGGCGACTCGGTGCGCGTGGTCGACCCGCTCGGCTTCCCCTACGAGTTCTTCCACCAGAGCGAGCACGTCGAGCGGATGTCGTGGCGCTACGACCTGCACATCCCCGGCGAGCTGGTGCGCCTCGACCACTTCAACCAGGTCACCCCCGACGTACCGCGCGCCGTGCGCTACATGCAGGACCTCGGCTTCCGCGTCACCGAGGACATCCAGGACGGCGACGGCACCGTGTACGCGGCGTGGATGCGCCGCAAGCCCACCGTGCACGACACCGCGATGACCGGCGGTGACGGGCCGCGCATGCACCACGTGTGCTTCGCGACGCACGAGAAGCACAACATCCTCTCGATCTGCGACAAGCTCGGGGCGCTGCGCCGCTCGGACGCCATCGAGCGCGGCCCCGGCCGCCACGGCGTGAGCAACGCGTTCTACCTGTACCTGCGCGACCCCGACGGCCACCGTGTCGAGGTGTACACGCAGGACTACTACACCGGCGACCCGGACAACCCGGTCGTGACCTGGGACGTGCACGACAACCAGCGCCGCGACTGGTGGGGCAACCCCGTCGTGCCCAGCTGGTACACCGACGCGTCGCTCGTGCTCGACCTCGACGGCAACCCGCAGCCCGTGCGCGCCCGCACCGACTCGAGCGAGATGGCCGTGACGATCGGCGCCGACGGCTTCTCGTACACCCGCCCCGACGAGGGCGAGAAGTCGATGCCCGAGTGGAAGCAGGGCGAGTACAAGCTCGGACACCAGCTGTGACCCTCCCCGCCGAGACCATCGCCGCCCTCGCGGCGGAGCTGGCCGAGGCCGAGAGGACGCGCGGCGTGATGCCGCGCATCACCGCCCGGTATACGGATGCCACGATCGAGGACTCCTACGCGATCCAGGGCGTCTGGCGCGACTCGCAGCTCGCCGCCGGACGCCGCCTGGTGGGACGCAAGATCGGGCTAACCTCGAAGGCCATGCAGCAGGCGACGGGGATCACCGAGCCCGACTACGGCGTGATGTTCGACGACACCGTCTACCCGTCCGGCGCGGAGATCCCCTTCGACGACTTCTCGAACGTGCGCATCGAGGTCGAGCTCGCGTTCGTGCTGAAGACGCCGCTCGAAGGGCCCGACTGCACGCTCGACGACGCGCTCGCGGCGATCGATTACGCCGTGCCCGCCCTCGAGGTGCTCAACTCGCACATCGAGCTGGAGGGACGCACGATCGTCGACACGATCAGCGACAACGCCGCCTACGGCGCGATGGTGCTCGGCGACGTGCACATGCGACCCGACGAGATCGACCTGCGCTGGGTGCCCGGCGTGCTGTCGAAGAACGGTCAGATCGAGGAGACCGGCGTCGCCGCCGGCGTGCTCGGGCATCCGGCCACCGGTGTCGCCTGGCTGGCGAACAAGTTCCACCAGCACGGCGCGCGGCTCGAGGCAGGCGAGATCATCCTGGCAGGATCGTTCACCAGACCCATGTGGGTCGAGCGCGGCGACGAGGTGCTGTGCGACTACCGCGAGATGGGAACGATCGCATGCCGCTTCGTCTAGAGCCCACCTTCCGTGACGCGCTGGCCGCCGCGGACCGTCCACTGATCGGCATGTGGCTGAGCACCGGCACGACGCTGAACGCCGAGATCTGCGCGGGGTCGGGCGTCGACTGGCTGCTGATCGACATGGAGCACGGCCCGAACACGGTGATCTCGGTGCAGCAGCAGCTGCAGGTGATCGCCGCGTACCGGGTGCCCACCATCGTGCGGGTGCCCGTGAACGACGCCGTGATCATCAAGCAGGTGCTCGACACGGGCGCGCAGAACCTGCTCGTGCCCATGGTCGGCTCGGCCGCCGAGGCGCAGGCGGCGGTCGCCGCGGTGCGCTACCCGCCCGAGGGTGTGCGCGGGGTCGGCTCCGGCCTCGCCCGCAGCGGCCGGTGGGGCCGGGTGGCCGGGTACGTTCCCGAGGCGTCGGAGACGATCTCGCTGTTCGTGCAGATCGAGTCGGCGGATGCCGTC
>NZ_DAMDLU010000084.1:0-8713 GCF_032084865.1 Microbacterium sp. | reverse complement strand
CGCCGCGGTCGGCGGTGTCGACGGCGTGCTCGTCGGGCCCGCCGACCTCGCCGCTTCCATGGGACTCCCCGGTCAGCAGGCGCACCCCGACGTGCTCGCCGCCGTGCAGCGCGTGTTCGAGACGGTGACCGCGGCGGGCAAGAAGGTCGGCGTGAACGCGTTCGACCCGGCCGGCGCCGACGCGTACCTCGCCGCGGGCGCGCACTTCCTCTCGGCGAGCGCCGACGTGACGATCCTCGCCCGAGGCGCCGAGGCCCTCGCGGCGCGGTTCATCCCGGCATCCGGCGACGGCGAGGCCGACACGTACTGACGTGACCAGTCCTGCGTGTCAGGATGAGCGGATGCAGAATCGGCGGAGACCCCGGTGAGCCGCGGGCTCGCGGCGATAACCGACCGCAACTTCCGCTGGTTCTTCCTCGCGAGGGCCATCACGATGGTGACCGGATCGATGTCGTCGATCGCCCTCGCCTTCGCCGTGCTCGAGATCGACAACGATCCGCTCAGCCTGTCGCTCGTGCTCACCGCGTTCACCGTGGCGAACGTCGTCTTCCTGCTGTTCGGTGGAGTGGTCGCCGACCGGCTCCCCCGGGCGCTGGTGATCCAGGTCTGCTACGTGCTCGACATCCTCTCGATCGGCACGATCGCCGTGCTGCTGTTCACCGGCACCGCGAGCATCCCCGCGGTCGCCGCGCTCGCGGCGGTGAACGGCGCATCGACCGCGTTCGTCATGCCGGCGATGCAGGGCATCATCCCCCAGCTGACCAGCCCCGAGAACCTGCAGCAGGCGAACGCCATGCTCTCGTTCGTGCGCTCGGCCGTCACGATCGGCGGACCGGTGATCGCCGGGATCCTCGTGACCACGGTCGGGCCCGCCTGGGCGATGCTCGTGCAGATGGCGGGCTGGCTGCTCGCCATCCCGATCCTGGCCCTGGTGCGGCTGCCGCCGCCGGTCGGCGACGGCGGCTTCTCGCTGTTCGCCGACCTGCGCGAGGGGTGGACGGAGTTCTGGAGCCGGTCGTGGCTGGTCGCCGTCGTGCTCGCGTTCATGATCATGAACGCCATCCACGTCGGCGCATGGGGTGTCGTCGGGCCCTACATCGCGAACAACGACGAGCGGCTCGGCATCGCGGGCTGGGGCTGGGTGGTCAGCGCGGAGGGCGTCGGCGTGCTGCTGATGACCCTGGTGCTGATGTGGTTCCCGCTGAGGCGGCCGCTGCGCTTCGGGATGCTGGGCATGAGCCTGTTCGCGATCCCGCTGACGATGCTGGGCGTGCATCCGGCGGTCGTGCTCGTCGCGATCGCGGCGTTCCTGGCCGGCGCCGGTGCCGAGGTTTTCAGCACGGGGTGGAACGTCGCGATGATGGAGAACATCCCACTCGACAAGCTCAGTCGCGTCTCGAGCTACGACATGCTCGGCAGCTTCGTCGTCATGCCGATCGGCACGCTGGTCTACGGCTGGCTGATCACGCACGCCGACCCCACGACCGTGCTGATCACCTCGGGCATCCTGTACGCCGCGATCGCGCTGGCGACGGTCGCGGTGCCGAGCGTGTGGCGGATGGGCCGCGGCGAGGCGGCGACCGTGCGGGGCTGAGCCCGCGGCCGCCGCCTCACGGCGCGTCAGAGGCTGACCAGCAGCAGCGCGGCGGCCATCACGACGCCCGAGCCGAGCAGCGTCACGAACGTGTACCCGAGGATGTCGCGCATCTTCAGCCCCGCGATGGCGAGCACCGGCAGCGCCCAGAACGGCTGGATCATGTTCGTCCACTGGTCGCCGTACGCCACCGCCATGATCGCGATCGACGGGTCGACGCCGAGCTGGTTCGCCGCGTCGAGCATGATCGGGCCCTGCACGGCGAACTGCCCGCCGCCCGACGGCACGAAGAAGTTCACGATGCCGGCCGAGAGCAGAGCGAGCACGCCGAAGGTGGTCGGCGTGGCGATCGAGACGAAGGCATCCGAGAACAGTTTGATGAGGCCCGAGCTCGCCATGATCCCGAGGATGCCGGCGTACAGCGGGAACTGCAGCAGGATCTCACCCACGTTCGAAGCCGCCCGCTTCGTGAGATGGATGAGCTCGAACGGGTTGCGCACCAGCAGCAGGATCAGCGCGAGGAACGACCAGTTCACGACATCGAGCGTCAAGGTGCCGCCCTGCACGAAGTGCACGATCAGGTAGGCGACGAGGGCGAGTCCCAGCACGAGCGTCAGGATGCGCGACGCATCGATGCGGTCGGCGGGGGTCACGATCTCGTCGTCGATCTCGTCGGCCGCCTCCGAGCCGACGTGCACCGGGAGCTCGTAGACCGGGTCGCCGGTGCGCGGCCGGATGACGAGGAAGAGCAGCCCGCACACGACGATCACGCCGAGCGCGGCCAGCATGTTCCAGGTCGAGAAGGTCGTCTGCGAGACCGGGATCATCTCTCCGCCGAGGCTCGACTCCAGGAACGATCCGGGGGTCGCTGCCGTCAGCGGGCCCGAACCCGAGTACCCCATGTGCCAGACGACGAAGCCCGAGTAGCCGGCCGCGACCAGCAGCGGGAAGTGCACCTTCATGCCCCGCTCACGCGCCTGCACGGCGATCTCGCGGGCGAGCAGCGTGCCCACGATCAGTCCGAGGCCCCAGGTGATCAGACTTGCCACCGCGGCGACGACGAACACGAAGACGTACGCCATCGCGGCGCTGCCGGGCACGCGGGCGAGCGCGCGCAGCAGCTTCTGCACCGGGCGGGTGTTGGCGAGCATGTACCCCAGCAGCAGGATCAGGCACATCTGGGTCATGAAGGCCAGCAGACCCGCCAGCCCGTCACCCCAGCCCTTCACCACGTCGACCGGACTGGTCTGTGTGAGCGTCATCGCGAGCACCGCGACGATCAGCGTCAGCACGATCGCGAAGGTCAGCGCCGAGGGCACCCACCTCTCGAGGAACCTGTTCACGGGGCGCATGATGCTGCGCTTCTCGGGTCTTGCCTGCGTCGTGGGCATGGCGGAAACTCCTTCGTTTCGGGATTGCTCTTGTCTTCGACCATAGCCACCTCGCAGAAGACGCTTCGGCGGGTCATAGCATCCGCCGCCAGACTGGTGCGATGAGCTTCGAGACGCTTCGCGCGCTGGCCGACCGCGCCGCCCTGTTCACCGCCCTCCGGCAGGATCAGCTCGCCTCGGCGACAGAGCCGCTGGGCGAGCACCGCTGGGATGCCGATCTCTCCGCCGGCACGTTCGCGTTCACCGCGCACGACGAGCCCGCGCGCACCCTCGAGGCGGTGCCGCACCTGCTCGTGTCGATCGCGCCGGGGCCGCGCACACTGATGTGGTCGTGGGCGCTGCCGCAGGGCGACCGCAGCGGCATCACCGATGCGCTGCGCGGGTACGGCGAGCAGCACGGCATCGCCGAGCTCACCCGGGGCGAGGTGCCGTTCCCCGACGACGTCGGCGAAGACGTCGATGCGTGGATCGCCGACGTCGCGCACGCCGTCGGCGGGGCCGCGGTCGAGATCACGGGCCGCTCGCCGTATTACTCCGCGCCGTTCGGTGGCGGGTCCAGAGCGGTGCTGCTGCTCGATGTGCCGCTGCCGCCGCTCACTGTCGCCGCGGCTCTCGCCGCGCTCCCCCGTGTGATGGGTGATCTCGAGCTGAGCGACCCGCGGTCGTCGGTGTGGGATCTCGCCCGTCTCGCCGGGTGGCGGCTGGAGTGGGCCGACGATGCGTTCTCGGCGGCCGAGGTGACGGATGGCACGGGAACGGCGACCTTCGACTTCGATGAGTACGCGCGGATCAGCGGCATCCGCGGTCGTCTCGCGGCGACCGCCTGACCCTGACCCCGCGTCGCCGGGTCAGCCGGCGGCGCGCTCTGCGGCCTCGACGACGTTCGTCATGAGCAGCGCGACGGTCATCGGGCCGACGCCGCCCGGGTTCGGTGAGAGGAAGCCGGCGATCTCGGCGACGTCGGGGTGCACGTCGCCGTAGACCTTCGACCTGCCCGTCTCGGGGTCGTCCTCGCGGGTGACGCCGACGTCGAGCACGGCGGCGCCCGGCTTCACATCCTCCGCCCTGATGAGATGCTTGACCCCCGCACCGGCGACGATCACGTCGGCCTGGCGGAGGTACGGCGACATGTCGGGCGTTCCGGTGTGCACCTGCGTGACCGTGGCGTTGATCGCGCGACGGGTGAGCAGCAGCCCCATCGGGCGTCCGATCGTCACGCCGCGTCCGACGACGACCACGTGCTTGCCGCCCAGGTCGTAGTCGTTGCGCAGCAGCAGCTCGATCACGCCGCGCGGGGTGCACGGCAGCGGGGTGTGGATCGGTCCGTTGACGTTGAGCACGAGCCGTCCGAGGTTGGTCGGGTGCAGGCCGTCGGCATCCTTCGCCGGGTCGATGCGCTCGAGGATCGCGTCGGTGTCGAGATGCTTCGGCAGCGGCAGCTGCACGATGTACCCGTGGCAGCTGTCGTCGGCGTTGAGCTCGTCGATCAGCGCCTCGACCACGGCCTGCGTGGCATCCGCCGGCAGCTCGCGCTGGATCGAGTTCATCCCGATGCCGGAGGACTGCTTGTGCTTCATGCCGACATACAGCTGCGAAGCCGGGTCGGCGCCGACGAGCACCGTCGCGATGCCGGGCACGACGCCCCGCTCGCGCAGCGCCGCCACGCGCTCGGTCAGCTCGGCCCTTATGGCGGCGGCGGCCGCCTTCCCGTCGAGGATCTTCGCGGTCATGACCGCTCCCTTCATCGAGAAACCACAGTGCGCGTGAGACACCACGTCGCAGCGGGCGTCTCACGCGCGAAGTGGTTTCTCACGCGTGTTCGTGCGGCTTACTGCTGCAGGTCGGGGTACAGCGGGAAAGCACCGGCGAGGGCGTCGACGCGGGCGCGCAGCGCCTCGACGTCGGCGCCGGGCTGCAGCGCCAGGGCGATCACGTCGGCGACCTGGGTGAACTCGGCGTCGCCGAAGCCGCGGGTCGCGAGCGCGGGGGTGCCGATGCGCAGGCCCGAGGTGATCATCGGCGGGCGCGGGTCGTCGGGCACCGCGTTGCGGTTCACGGTGATGTGGATCTCGTGCAGCAGGTCCTCGGCCTGCTTGCCGTCGATCTCGGCGTCACGCAGGTCGACGAGCACGAGGTGCACGTCGGTGCCGCCCGAGCGCACCGCGATGCCGGCGTCCTTAACGTCCTGCTGCGAGAGGCGTTCGGCGATGATCGCCGCACCGCGCAGCACGCGCTCCTGACGCTCCTTGAACTCCGGGGTGCCGGCGATCTTGAACGCGGTCGCCTTGGCGGCGATCACGTGCATGAGCGGGCCGCCCTGCTGGCCGGGGAACACGGCCGAGTTGATCTTCTTCGCGATGTCGGCGTCGTTGGTGAGGATGAAGCCCGAGCGGGGTCCGCCGATGGTCTTGTGCACGGTCGACGACACGACGTGCGCGTGCGGCACCGGGTTGGGGTGCAGGCCGGCGGCGACGAGACCGGCGAAGTGCGCCATGTCGACCCAGAGCAGGGCGCCGACCTCGTCGGCGATCGCGCGGAATGCCGCGAAGTCGAGGGTGCGCGGGTAGGCCGACCAGCCGGCGATGATGACCTTCGGCTTGTGCTCGAGGGCGAGGCGGCGCACCTCGTCCATGTCGATCATCGAGGTCTCGGGGTTCACACCGTAGGCGACGATGTCGTACAGCCGGCCCGAGAAGTTGATCTTCATGCCGTGGGTCAGGTGGCCGCCCTGGTCGAGCGAGAGACCGAGCAGCGTGTCGCCGGGGCGGGCGATCGCGTGCAGCACGGCGGCGTTCGCGGTGGCGCCGGAGTGCGGCTGCACGTTGGCGAACTCCGCGCCGAAGAGCTCCTTAGCGCGCGCGATGGCCAGCTCTTCAGCCACGTCGACCTCTTCGCAGCCGCCGTAGTAGCGACGACCCGGGTAGCCCTCGGCGTACTTGTTCGTGAGCACCGACCCCTGCGACTGCAGCACCGACACCGGCACGAAGTTCTCGGACGCGATCATCTCGAGGAAGGTCTGCTGGCGCTTCAGCTCGCGATCGAGGACCTCGGCGATCTCGGGGTCGACCTCGGCGAGCGGGGCGTTGAAGTAGCGGTCGGTCATGACGGTCTCCTGTTCACACGGGAATTAGGGGTGTTCCTCATCGGCCCAGGCGCGCGGTCGATTGCTATGAGGCCGCTCCCCGGTGGTGACCCACCCAGACGCCAGTCGCGACGCAAGAAGCTTAGCGGATCGACCTCGCCGGTCCCGAGCGCATCGGCGTCTGCCGCGTCACATTCCCCGACCGGGATACATTCGATTCATGGTCCTTCCCGGGCATCCGCCACACCGGCGGCCGGGCACCCGACAGATTCTGGAGCAGACGATGACCCTGGAGCACGCGATCACCACCGACTTCCGCGGCTCGCGGGTGGTGCACTCCGCGCGGATCGTCGACGGCGACGGCAGCATCACCGACGACGGCTGGGTGCGCTTCGAGCAGGGCCGGGTCGCGGCACGCGGCACCGGCGACGACTGGGCGCCCGCCGACGACGTGATCGACGCGACCGCCGTCGCGGGGGCGGATGCCGTCCTCACCCCCGGCTTCATCGACATCCACGGACACGGCGGGGCTGGCGTCGCCTACGACGACGGCATCGAGGCGATCCGTCGCGGAAGAGCCATGCATCGCAGCCACGGCACGACGCGCGCGGTGATCTCGCTCGTCACGGCCACGGTCGACGAGCTCGCCGAGCAGGTCGCCTCGATCGCTGACCTCACCGAGACCGACGCCGACATCCTCGGCAGCCATCTGGAAGGGCCCTTCCTCGACCCCGGGCACCAGGGCGCCCATGAGCCGTCGCTGCTGCGGCATCCGCAGTCGTCGGATGTGACCCGACTGCTCGAGGCGGGCCGTGGCACCGTCAGGCAGGTGACGCTCGCCCCCGAGCTGCCCGGCGGGCTCGAGGCCGTGCGCCTGGTCGTCGCCGCAGGAGCTGCAGCGGCCGTCGGCCACACCGACGCCGACGCCGACATCGCACAGCAGGCGTTCGACGCCGGGGCGACGATCCTCACCCACGCGTTCAACGCGATGAACGGCATCCACCACCGCGCACCGGGACCGGTGCTGACCGCTGCGGCCGACCACCGGGTCGTGCTGGAGGGCATCGCCGACAACTTCCACCTGTCGCCGGCGGTCATCAAGATGCTGTTCGACATCGCGCCGGGGCGTGTCGCTCTGATCACGGATGCCATGGCCGCGGCCGGCAGCGCCGACGGGCACTACGACCTCGGCGCCGTGAAGGTCACAGTGAAGGACGGCATGGCACGCACCGACGGCACCGGCTCGATCGCCGGGTCGACGCTCACCCAGGACATCGCGCTCCGCCGCGCGGTGAAGGCGGGGGTTCCCGTGGGCGACGCCGTGCAGGCGCTCACCGCCACGCCCGCGCGAGCGATCGGCCACGGCGGGTCGCTGGGTGCGCTGCGCCCGGGAATGGTCGCGGATGCCGTGCTGCTGAGCGCACGGTACGACGTGGCGCGCGTCTGGGTCGGAGACGCCGCACGCCGGTGAGCAGCGGGGCCTCCCCCGGCCGCAGCGCCGATCGCGTTCGTTGGGCGGTCGCGACAGATTGACGTCGGAAATCCGTGGGAGCGCTCTTGCAGGTTCTCCACAGGGGTGGCCTGGGAGCGCGTTTGGGGTCAGAATGAACGAGGACGCGTGACCAGGCGACACCCACGCGTCCGTTCTTATGGGACCGTTCCCGGGGTGGGGGGAGGACAGACGATGGCGATCCGTGACACGAGCACGCAGGCGGTGGCCGACGTCGACCTCGTGCTGCACACCAGATCGGGAGATGCCGAAGCCTTCGGTGAGCTGTGGCGCCGCCACCACGCCGCCGGCATGGCGGTCGCACGATCGGTGTCCGCATCGATCGACCCGGCCGACCTCGTGGAAGAGGCCTACTCCCGCATCCACCAGGCCATTCTCAAGGGCGGCGGACCCAACGGCTCGTTCCGCGCGTACCTGTTCACGAGCATCCGCAACACGGCTGCGGCGTGGACCGCGGGGCACCACGATGCGACCGCCGACGAGATCGAGACCGGCTCGACTTCCGGGCCCGCCGCGGGATCGGCCGACGAGACACTCGACCGCAGGCTGATCGCGCAGGCCTTCCGTTCGCTGCCGGGGCGCTGGCAGGAGGTGCTCTGGTACACCGAGATCGAGCGCATGACGCCGTCCGACATCGCGCCGCTGCTCGGGATGGGCACCGGTGGCGTCGCTCAGCTGAGCTTCCGAGCCCGCGACGGGCTGCGCGAGGCCTGGTTCCAGGCGCATCTGCGCAGCGCCGGCCAGGGCTCCGACTGCCACTGGACGATCGAGAACCTCGGCGCTCACGCACGCGGCAATCTCAGCGCCCGCGCCCAGCGCCGCGTCGATGATCACCTCGAATCGTGCGCGCGCTGCACGATCGTGGCGACGGAGGCGCAGGACGTCGCCGATCACCTGCCGCTCGTGCTGCTTCCGCTGGTGCTCGGCCTCACCGCCGGCAGCGCGTACCTCGCCTCGATCCGCTCCGGTTCCGATCGATCCGGTCGGCGGCCGTCGGCGCCGACCGCCATGCCGCGCAGCGTCATCGGCGGCACCGTCGCGGCATCCGAGGAGACGGCGCCCGGCGGCGGCGCGACAGCGGCGCACGTCGGCTCGCCCGGTTCCGTTCTCGGCATCGGGGCGATCATCGGAGCGGG
>NZ_DAMDLU010000083.1:0-12608 GCF_032084865.1 Microbacterium sp. | reverse complement strand
CATGACTCAATTGTGCGAGAGACCACCGACATTCGAACAAGAATACGAACGTGAAATCGCGACCGGAAGATCACAACACGATAACGAACGACGCCGCTCTCCGAGCCAGGCGAGCGCCCGCACAGGGTGACGGCGGCTACGGTGTGCGCATGGAAGACGAGCGCGCGGTGCGCCGGCAGCGGCTCAGACGGTCATGCGTCTCGATCTGCTGGACCGCCGTCGCGCTGGGCATGGTCGGCTGGGTGCTCATCGTTCTCGAGCTGTTCGGCTCCGGGCTGCGGCTGGCACTCACCGGTCAGGGGATGGAGCAGGAAGCGGCGGACACGACGCGCGCGGCAGCTCTGGTGATCACGATGGTGTGCAGCGCGACGACCGTCGCCGCCGCGATCACACGCCGCTGGGTGCTGCTGCCGCTCTCTCTGCTGCTTGTCGCGCTGGGGGTGGTACTGCTGGCCGGCGAGATCAACACGACGTGAGCGCACCGCCTCGGACCCCAGGCCGCGCCCAGGCCGGCAGGCGTCAGTGCGCCGCGATCACCTCGAGCACGGCGGCGCCGTAGGCATCCCTCTTCTTCTCGCCGATGCCGCTGATCCCACCCAGACCCGACACGGTCGTCGGCCGATTCTCGGCGAGCGCGCGCAGCGTCGCGTCGCCGAACACGATGTACGCGGGCACGCCCTGCTCGCGAGCGGTCGCCGCACGCCAGGCGCGCAGCGCCTCGAAGAGATCGCGGTCGCCGGCATCCAGCGAGGCGGATGCCGGCGCCTTGCGCGCACGAGTCGACCCGCCGACGCGACCGATGGTGTCTTTACGCAGCGGCACCGCGGTCTCGCCGCGCAGCACGCCGGCCGCCGCATCCCCCGGCGCGAGGGTGCCGTACTCGCCCTGAGCGACGAGGATGCCCCTCGCCAGCAGCTGCCGCACCACGCTTCGCCAGTCCTGGTCGGACAGATCCGCGCCGATGCCGTAGGTGGCGACCTGCTCGTGGCGCATCTTGCGGATGCGGTCGTTCGATGCTCCGCGCAGGATGTCGATCAGGTGCCCGGCGCCGAACGCCTGGTTGCGCTCGCGCTTCAGGCGCACGATCGTCGACAGCAGCTTCTGCGCGGGGACCAGTCCGTCGAACGTGTCGGGCTGCTCGAGACAGGTGTCGCAGTTGCCGCACGCATCGCTGTCCTGTCCGAAGTAGCGCAGCAGGTTCTGCCGCCGGCAGGCGACGGTCTCGCACAGCGCGAGCATGGCATCGAGATGCTGCCCCATCCGCATCTTGAAGGTGCGATCGCCGGGACTCTGGTCGATCATCCGGCGCTGCTGCACGACGTCGCCCAGCCCGTACGCCATCCACGCGACCGACGGCTCGCCGTCGCGCCCGGCACGACCGGTCTCCTGGTAGTACCCCTCGACCGACTTCGGCAGATCGATGTGCGCGACGAAGCGCACATCCGGCTTGTCGATTCCCATGCCGAAGGCGATCGTCGCGACCATGACGACGCCGTCCTCGCGCAGGAAGCGAGCCTGGTTCGCTGCACGCACCTCGGCGGGAAGGCCGGCGTGGTAGGGAAGCGCGTCGAATCCCTTGGATGCCAGATGCTCGGCCGTCTGCTCGACCGACTTGCGGCTGAGGGCGTAGACGATGCCTGCGGCGCCCTCGGGCTGGGACCTTATGAACTCGACGAGCTGTCGCCGCACCTCGACCTTGGGCACGATGCGGTACTGGATGTTCGGGCGATCGAAACTCGCGACGAAGTGCTCGGCCCGACCGAGACCGAGGCGCTCGGTGAGCTCCTGGTGCGTCGCGCGGGTCGCGGTGGCGGTGAGCGCCATGCGCGGCACTCCGGGGAACCGCTCGGCGAGATCGCCGAGGGCGAGGTAGTCGGGTCGGAAGTCGTGCCCCCACTGCGACACGCAGTGCGCCTCGTCGATGGCGATCACACTGAGCGTGCCGCGCTGCAGCAGCTGCGTGGTCTGCGCCGACGACAGCCGCTCGGGGGCGACGTAGATCAGGTCGAGCTCGCCGGCGAGGTACGCGCGCTCGACCTCGCGGCGCTCGTCGGGTGCCTGCGTCGAGTTCAGATACTCCGCACGCACCCCGTTCGCGCGCAGCGCGTCGACCTGGTCGTGCATGAGCGCGATGAGCGGGCTGATCACGAGCCCGGTGCCCTCGCGCACGAGCGCCGGCACCTGATACGTGATGGATTTGCCGCCGCCGGTGGGCATGAGCACGACGGCGTCTTCCCCGCCGACGACGTGCTCGACGATCGCGGCCTGATCGCCGCGGAACGCGTCGTACCCGAAGACCGTGCGCAGCGCCTCGATCGGCGTCGGGAACTTCGACGGCGCGATTCCGGATGCCAGGGCGCGTCCGTCTGTCGCGGCCGGCGTCATCGGACCCGAGCCCCAGTCGAGCGGCGGCTCCCAGCCGTCTTCCGGTGGCACCCAGTCGAGCTCTTCGGGCGGGAGGTCGTCGTAGGGGTACGGCACGTCGTCATACGGCCCCTCGACAGACTCAGGGACCCCATTCGACCGACGCATCCCTCCAGCGTAGCCACCGGCACCGACACCGTGGCCGGCCATCCACACCCGTCGTGCGGAACCGCCCCGGAACCGCCCGTGAACCACACCGGAACCGCCCGCGGAGCTGGCCACTTCGGGGGCCGACACGCCAGATGTCGGACGTTCTCGCGGAAACGGTCCGACATCTGGAGTGTCGGCCCCCGGGCTGTATGGCCCGTCCGGCCCCCGCACCGGCCGGAGGCGACGACGCCCGATAACCTTGAGACGTGGCATTCCGACCGGCGCTGAGCACGCGCACCCTTCTCGTCTGCGCCGCCATCGGCGTCGCCACGGGCATCCTGGGCGGGGTCGCCGGTCTCATCACCGTCGGCGTGATCGCGTTCGCGCCCTGGGCATACGGACTCGTGCTCGGCGTGCATGTGCTGCCCGGGATCATCGCGCAGGAGGTGCTGCGCAAGCCGATGGTGGCGCTGATCACCCACGTCATCGCGGCGCTGATCGCGAGCGCGTTCACCCCGATGTGGGCGATGCGGTACATCGGCACCGCTCTGCTCTTCGGCGCGATCCAGGAGGGCGTGGCCGCCCTCACCCGGTACCGCGTCTGGGGACGCTGGCGATTCTTCGTCTCGGCGGCGATCATCGGCGTGCTGGTGGCGATCGTGGTCGGCTTCGTCGTCGACCTGACGCAGTTCGCTCTGTGGGTGCAGCTGAGCTACCTGATCGTCTCGGTGCTCGGGCCGGTGGCGTGGACGGCGATCGGCATCGCGATCGGCAATGCGCTGCGCCGGGCCGGCATCGCCCCACGCTGAGCGATGCGCCCCTCCCGACGTGATGAGGGTTAGGTCAGGCTAAGTTAAGAGGAACCGCCCGCTCACAGAGGATCCGCCCGTGCGCCCTTCCGCGCCCCTGCTCCGCGTGCGCGACCTGAGCGTCACGCACGAGGGCGCCGCGCACCCCGCGCTGCAGAACGTCTCGTTCGACGTGCATCCCGGCGAAGTGGTGCTGCTGCTCGGTCCGAGCGGATCCGGCAAGTCGACTCTGACCCTCGCGCTGAACGGTCTGATCCCTCAGTCGGTCGAGAACGCGACGATGACCGGCTCGGTGCAGGTGTCCGGCCGTGACACCCGCACGACTCCGGTCGCCCAGCTGAGCCCCGAGGTCTCGACGGTCTTCCAGGACCCCGACTCGCAGCTCGTGACCGGAACGGTGCTCGACGAGGTCGCCTTCGCGCTCGAGAACCTGCGGCTGCCGGCATCCGATGTGCTCGCTCGCGCCGAGCAGGCGCTGCGCCGCGTGGGCCTGTGGAGCCGTCGCCGCTGGAACCCCGACCTGCTCTCCGGCGGGGGACGCCAGCGCCTCGCGATCGCCTGCGCCCTCGCCCTCCGCTCGCGCGTCATCGTGCTCGACGAGCCGACCGCCAATCTCGATCCGCAGGGCGTGCGCGACGTGTACGTCGCGCTGGGCGAGCTGATCCGGGATGCCGAGCAGCGCGCGATCGTGCTCGTCGAGCACGATGTCGACGCGGCCGTCGACCTCGCGACCCGCGTGATCGTGTTCGATCACGACGGGCACCTGCTGCTCGACGGCCCCGCCCGGGAGACGCTGCAGCTGCACGCCGGGACCCTGAGAACCCTGGGTGTGCTCTCGCCCGCCGACCGGACGCCCGCGGCCGGGATGCCCGCGACCGGAGACACCACGCGCCCCGCTTCCTCACCCGATGCCGCCCGGGGCGTCGCCCCGGCGATCACCGCACGGGACATCGTCGTCGAGAAGCGCGGTGCCCGCGTGCTCGACGTGCCCCACCTCGACATCGCCCGCGGGTCGTTCACGGCGATCATGGGGGCGAACGGGGCAGGCAAGACCACCCTGCTGCAGGCGCTCGGCGGCGTGGCGCCGCCGACGCGCGGCACGGTGCGGATCGACGGCGTCGACGTCGGGCGAGCCTCGCCGCGCGTGCTCGCCTCGCACGCCGGCTTCGTCTTCCAGAATCCCGAGCACCAGTTCATCGCCGGCACCGTGCGCGACGAGCTCGCCCACGGTCTGCGCCTGCAGCGGGTCGAGACGGCCGAGATCGACGAGCGCGTCGACGAGATGCTGGCCCGCTTCGGCCTGACGGCGAAGGCCCACACGCATCCGTTCCTGCTCTCCGGGGGCGAGAAGCGGCGACTGTCGGTCGGCACCGCGCTGATCACTCGCCCCGCCGTGATCGCGCTCGACGAGCCGACGTTCGGCCAGGACAGAGCGCGGGCCGCCGAACTGCTCGGCATGCTGCAGGAGCTGCAGCGAGCAGGCACGACCGTCGTCATCGTCTCGCACGACCGCCGGCTGATCGCCGAGTACGCGACCCATGCGGTGCTGGTCGGCGACGGCGAGGTGATCACCGCCGGCCCCGCCGCAGAGGTGCTCGCACAGACCGATCCGGATGCCCCGGCATCCGCCCCCGCAGGTGACCCGGCCGCCCCCGCGACCGAGCCCACGCCCATCGACCCGTATGCCGATGTGCCCGCTCCCGCGCGCTTCTGGCTGCACGGCGTCAACCCGCTCGCCAAGTTCGGCGCCGTCGTTCCGGCGATGGCGCTGCTCGCGTTCACCCGCGACCTGCTCACCCCGGCGATCTTCCTCGCCCTGGCCTACGTGGTGGTCATCACGGGCGCACGGCTCACCTCGCGCATCGTCGGGGTGCTGCTGCTCGGCGTGCCGATGGCCATCGCCGTGCTCAGCGTCGGATTCGGGGTGTGGGTCGACGCAGAGCAGGTGGCCGACACGGCCGCGCTCGTGCGGATCGGCGACTGGACGCTGCACTCCGGAGCCCTGCTCAGCGGCCTGGCGACCGCGCTGCGGCTGGCCGCCATCCTCGCCCTCGCACTCATCGGCGGGCTGACCACTCGCGGGCCCGACCTCGTGCGCGCCACCGTGCAGCAGCTGCACGTTCCGTACCGGATCGGCTACACCGCCCTCGCCGCCTACCGCTTCGTGCCGCGGTTCGGCTACGAGCTGTCGATCATCCGCGCCGCGCATCGTGTGCGCGGGCAGGGCGGCGGTCGTGGTCCGATCGCCCGACTCGCGCGAGGCTGGGGATACATCGTGCCGTTGCTGGCATCGGGCATCCGGCATGCCGAGCGGGTCGCCCTGTCGATGGATGCCCGCGCCTTCGGCGCGCATCCCACCCGAACCGAACGGCACGTCGTTCAGTGGCGCGCGCGCGACACGATCTTCTCGGCGGCGGTGCTGCTGGCATCCGCCGTCGTGTTCACACTGACCTTCCCCTGGCAGCCGAGCTGACCGCCGGGCCACCCCCGCGCAGAGATGCCCGCTCAGAGACGGAAAATGCGGGTCCCGGCGTCGGGAACCCGCACTTTCCATCTCTGCGCCGCGGCGTCGGCGCGGTCAGTCCGCGCTCAGCGCTTGCCGGCGATCTGACGGCCGACGATCTCGCGCATGATCTCGTTGGTGCCGCCGTAGATGCGGTGCACGCGGGCGTCGGTGAACGCGCGTGCGATCGGATACTCCATGATGTAGCCGTAGCCGCCGTGCAGCTGCACGCCCATGTCGAGCACCTCCCACTCGCGCTCGGTGACCCAGAACTTCAGCTGCGCGGCCTCTTCGGCGGTGAGCTGCGAGGCGGCGTAGGCCTTGAGCCCGCGGTCGACGTAGGCCCAGACCGCGTCGGCCGTGGTCGCCATGTCGGCGATGCGGAAGCGGGTGTTCTGGAAGTCGATGACCCGCTCGCCGAACGCATCGCGGCTCTTCGTGTAGTCGACGGTCCACTTCACGGCGGCCTGGATCACCGCAGCGGCAGACACCGCGATCGAGAGACGCTCGAGCGGCAGGTTCATCATCAGCTGGACGAAGCCCTGCCCCTCCTTGCCGCTGATGAGGTTCTCGTCGGGGACGAACACGTCGGTGAAGCTGAGCTCGGCGGTGTCCCAGCCGTGGAAGCCCATCTTGCTGAGCTTCTTGCCCTGGTCGAAGCCCTCCATGCCCTTCTCGACGATGAGCAGGCTGAAGGCGTCGGGGCGGTTGCCCTCGCCGGTCTTGACGAAGATGACGACCATGTCGGCGGTCGTGCCCGACGAGATGAACGTCTTGGCGCCGTTGAGGATGTACCCGCCGTCGACCTTCTTCGCGTTGGTCTTGATGCCGCGCAGGTCGGATCCCGCACCCGGGTCGGTCATCGCGAGCGCACCGAGGATCTCGCCCGTCGCCATGCGGGGCAGCCACTTCTCCTTCTGCTCCTGCGTGCCCATGTGCACGAGGTACGGCACGGCCAGGTCGTCCTGGATGCCGAGGGCGCCCGCCAGCGAGCCGGCGCCGGCGCCGATGACCTCTTCGTTCACGATCGCGCGGAAGCGGTAGTCCTGCAGCATGCCCGCGCCACCGAACTCCTCGGGCACCGAGAGACCGAGGATGCCGGCTTCACCGGCGGCCAGCATGGTCTCGCGATCCACCTCGCCTGCGGCATCCCACCGCTCGATCGCCTCGTTCGTGACGTACCGCTTGACGAAGTCCTTGACCAGGTCGCGGAAGGCCTCGTGGTCTTCTTCGTAGATGTCGCGCTCCATGGCGTCCTCCTCGAATTCATATGCGTCGTCGCACGGCGAGTCTAGGTCGGAATGACATCGCCGGACAGTCGCGTGTGAGAACAAGTCTCACACAGGATGACACTGCGTTCCGCGTTCTGGGAGGTCGCGGTCGGCACCTCAGTGGCTGTAGTCGGGCGCCGGGGGCAGGCCGAAGAACTCCTCGAGCGTATGGAACCCGCCGTCGTGATACGCCTGGGCGAGCTCGGACCCGATGTAGCGGATGTGCCACGGCTCGGGCGCGTACCCCGTGGTGCCGGTGTGGCCCGGTTCGTAGCGCACGATGAATCCGTAGCGCCAGCCGTTCTCTGCGACCCAGCGGCCCTGCGACGTGCCACCGAAGGCCTCGATGGCGCCGCAGCGCGGGGTGCACGCGACGAGGTCGAAGGCGAGACCGCTCTGATGCTCACTGAAGCCGGGGCGGGCCGACACGGCATCCGCCCCGCTCTGCCCCCTGTCGCGCACGTGCGCGCCGTAGGTGCTCTCCTGCACGCCGAACGAGCGGTAGCCGTTGTTGATGCCGATCGTGCCCGAGCCCGCGGCGGCCGCGTCGGCCGCCATCGCCTCGAGGGCCTCCTTGGGCTCGGGGCGCAGCTCGTTCGAGCGGGTGGTGGCACTGAGGCCGATGTCGGCGAGGGATGCCGGGGCGAAGCCGACCGGCTCGAGCGGACGCTGCTTGTTGACGACCACCCACGACCGGTTCGGGTCGGAGAGTGAGATGCACGGCGCATTGTCGTTCGCGACCGCTTCGCGGAATGCGGCACCGCCGCCGAACGACGCGATGGCAGCTGCGTCATCGCCGGTGTCGAGCGCTGCCCGGACGGCATCGTCGGCACAGGGATTCGCGGCCAGCTGAGCGTCGACCTCCACGGAGGGGATCGCCATCGCGGCAGCAGGCGCCGGCAGCTCGACCCGGGCGATGGGGCTGTCGGCGATCACGCCGCACAGGGTCGCCAGCGACGCCATCGCCGTGAAGAGGACACCGAGCGGCAACGCGACCCGCACGGCGAGCGGTTCACGCGCGATGTGTCGGGACTGCGCGGCGCTCATCGAACCATTGTCCCCCACTGGGCGCATCTGCATTGATAGAACAGATATCCGATTACGGGTTGACAGAGATGCGTGTTTTTGTTCGAATGGGTGGATGAGGTGGCAAGGTCAGACGGTGGGCGAGGTCGACGCCGACGCGCTCCCGGGCATGGAGAGCCGCGCGGGAATAGTCCGCTCGGTGACCACACCCGGGTTCGCCGGAATGACCTTTCACGAGGTGCTCGCCAAGTCCGCCCTCAACGCGGTGCCCGGCGCCTCGCGCATGCCGTTCGCGTGGACCGTGAACCCGTACCGTGGATGCAGTCATGCGTGTTCATACTGCTTCGCTCGGGGCACGCACGAGTACCTCGACCTCGACGGAGGTGCGGACTTCGATTCGCAGATCGTCGTCAAGACGAACGTCGTCGAGGTGCTGCAGCGCGAGCTGCGACGCGGGTCGTGGAAGCACGAGACCGTCGCACTCGGCACGAACACCGACCCGTATCAGCGGGCGGAGGGTCGGTACCGGCTCATGCCCGGCATCGTGCAGGCTCTCGCCGATTCGGGCACGCCGATGTCGATCCTCACCAAGGGCACACTGATCCGCCGCGACATCCCCCTGCTCGTCGAGGCGGCGAAGCGGGTGCCGATCGACATCCAGATGTCGATCGCGATGTACGACGACGACCTGCAGCACGCGATCGAGCCCGGCACCCCCAGCACGCAGGCGCGCCTCGACACGGTGCGCGCGCTCAGCGATGCCGGTTTCCGCGTCGGGGTCTTCCTCATGCCGGTGCTGCCACACCTCACCGATTCGCTTGCGGCGATCGACGGGGCGCTGCGGCGCATCAAGCAGTCCGGCGCCGACCATGTCGTGTACGGTTCGCTGCACCTGCGCCCCGGCGTGAAGCCGTGGTTCTTCCAATGGCTCGAGCGCGAGCATCCGGAGCTGCTGTCGTCGTACCGCGGGCTCTACCCCGGCGTCTCGGTCGAGGCGCCGAAGGCCTACCGCCAGTGGCTGGCGAAGCGCATCCGCCCGCTCATGCGAGTGCACGGGCTCGACGCCCGCTCCGAAGAGGAGAACGACAGCATGCGCGGCCGACGGATGCGGCAGCGCCCGGCTCCGGCATCCGTCCGGACGACCACCTCCCCCGCCGACATGCTGTTCTGACGAGCGAGTCGACGCTGTCGCTCGGCGCATAGGCTGAGCGGATGTCGACGCTTGATGACCTGCCCGTCTCCGAGTACGCCTTCCCGGGGCCGCTGCGCGACCTGCTGGTGGGGGCGATCCGCGCGGGCGAGAAGACCACGACGACCTTCCTGCTGCGCGAGCTCGAGATCGACGACGAGCCGATGACCGTCGTCGGCGACCGCGCGGCGGTGATCGACTCCGCGGGAATCCCCGTCGGCATCGAGACTGTCGAGGAGGTGCGCGTCGTCCGCCTCGCGGACGTCGACCTTGCGCACGTTCTCGGCGAGGGTGAGGGCTACGCCAGCGTCGCCGAATGGCGAGCCGGGCACGAGAGCTTCTGGCACGGCCGGGAGTACCGCGAGTCCGTGGGCGACCCGGAGTTCCGCGTCGACGACGACACCCTCGCCGTGCTTGTGCGGTTCAGCTTCCAGACGGGCTGACCCACGGTCGGGTTCTGCTCGCAGCCCTCTCGACGAGCGGTGGGCGCCGCCGCCGCTCCGACGATCAGACAGAGAACTGCCGGGACGCCCGATGCGGCAGCCCCGGATTCCGGCATCCGAGCGCACGGCCTGCGTGCCGACACGCTGTTCCGGTCCGGCGCGGGGCCACACTCACAGAATGCAGAGGCGAGCGGAGTATCGTCGACAGGTCCTCGCGTTCGATGCCCGCCGCAGCGGCTCGATGCTCGACGGCTTCGACGAGTGAGAGTGCCCAGATGACATTTTTCAGCCGACCGCAACCGGGCACGCTGCCGATGACGCTCAAGTTGATCGTGGCGATCCTCATCCCTTCGGTCGTCGTCAGTCTCATCGCCGGGCCGTCAGCGAGCATGGGATTCGGACTCGCGATGGGGCTGGGCATGGCCGTCGCTCCTGTGAGTCGACCACGGCAGAGCGTCGTGCTCATGCTCGCCGGCGCGGCCCTGGGGGCACTTGCCTCATGGGCTGACTCGACGCCGTGGGCGATCGCGGCGCTGATGTTGACCTCGGCGATCCTCTTCGCGATCGCGAATCAGCGCTCCGCCGGCCTTCTCTCGCTGGCGCCGGTGATGGTGATCCTCTTCGGACCAGGCCCCATCCAGCTCAGCTGGTGGGCAGCTGCGCTGTGGATCCTTGCCGGCGCGGTGACCGGAGCCGCCATCACCCGACTGCTCAAGTTCCAGGCGCCGACCATGCCGGTCGACAAGCGCACTGCCTGGGAGCACGGCATCACCGTCGGCCTCCTCAGTGCGGGAATCATGTACTGGGCGCTGGCTGCAGACATCCCGCACGGGTACTGGGCCGCCGTCACCGTGGTGATGGCGTTGCGACCACTGGCGGCGCAGCGGCGCGAGACGATCTCGGGTCGCTTGGTGGGCACGCTGGCCGGCGCGATCATCGCCCTGCTGGCCGTGCTCCTGCTTCCGACGTGGGCTGCCCTCGTGATCGCGATCCTCGGCCTGTTCTTCCTGGTCTGGTACTCGATGGGCGGCTCGTACCTCATGCAGACCCTCGCGCTGACGCCGATGCTGCTCATCTTCGCTTCGCTCGGGGATGTCGAACGCGGTTTCGAGCTGACCGTCGAACGGGTGCTGTTCACGGTCGTGGGTGTAGCGGCGGCCGTCGTGCTCGCCCTGGTTCTGCACCTCGCGGATCGACGACGCGGGAGTCGCTGAACGCCGATCTGCGGGTGGCATCGTTCACCAATCCGGCGAGATCACGAAAAGACCGTCGGGATCCGGCCCTGATGGGCCGCATCCCGACGGTCTCTCCTGACGTGCGAGCGCGCTCAGGCGGTGAGCTCGGCCTCACTCGGCATCCGGCCGGCGATCTCCTCGATCACGTCGTCACCGGGGGCGGCCTGGTCGAACGGCGCGTCGATCTCGGCGCGACCGAGCAGGTCCTCCATGCGGCGACGGCGCTGACGGGTGATCAGCGTGACCACGCGACCGGAGCGGCCGGCACGACCGGTGCGACCGGAGCGGTGCAGGTACGTCTTGTACTCGTCGGGCGCGTCGGCCTGCACGACCAGGTCGATGTCGTCGACGTGGATGCCGCGGGCGGCGACATCCGTGGCGACGAGCACCTGCACCTTGCCGGCGGTCAGCTTCTGCAGGTTGCGCGTGCGCTTGGCCTGGTTCAGGTCACCGTGCAGCGAGACGGCGGCGATGCCGGCGTCTTCGAACTGCTCGGCGAGCATCTCGGCGTAGGCGCGGGTGCGGGCGAAGACGAGGGTCTGCCCGTCACGGTCGACGAGCGAGGTGAGCACATCGGCCTTGTCGCGGTGCTCGATGACGAGCACGCGGTGGTCGATGGTGCTGGAGTCCTGATCCTCACCGGCGACCTCGTACACCGCCGGATCGACGAGGAACTCGTCGACGATCGCGGCGACCTCACGGTCGAGCGTGGCAGAGAACAGCAGCTTCTGGCTCCGGGCCCCCTCGAGAGCGGTGCCGGTCTTGCGCAGGATGCGCTGCACCGGCTCGGCGAAACCGAGCTCGGCCATGTGGTCGGCCTCGTCGAGCACGGCGATGCGCACCTCGGAGAGATCGAGCTTGCGCTGCTCGATGAGGTCTTCGATGCGGCCCGGGGTGCCGATGATGATGTCGACGCCCTTGTTCAGGGCACCCACCTGGCGCGCCTGCGGCACCCCGCCGTAGATCTGCGTGGTGAACAGACCGACGCTGCGGGCGATCGGCTGCACCGTGCGGTCGATCTGCAGCGCCAGTTCGCGCGTGGGAGCGAGGATGATCGCGCGCGGCTTGCGGCCGAACTCACGGCGCTTGCCCTTCTGCGACAGCAGGATGCTCTCGACGAGCGGCGCGCCGAACGCGATGGTCTTGCCCGAGCCGGTGCGGCCCCGGCCGAGCACATCGCGTCCCTGCAGGATGCTGGGGATCGTCGCGGCCTGGATCGGGAACGGCGTCGCGGCGCCCATGTTCTTCAGGATCTCGACGATGTTCGACCCGATGCCCAGGTCCCCGAAGGTCACATCGGCGACCTCGGTGGCCTGCACGGCCTCGGCCTCGAGCCGCTCGTGCACGCCATCGATCTGCTCCTCGTGCTTCCCCTCGGTCGCTGAGCCTGCCGAAGCGTTCCAGTCGCTGCGGTTCGGACGGTCGTCGCGGTTCTGCCGGGCCGGACGGGCGTCGCGATCGAAGCGGGGGCGCTCGGCACGGTCGGAACCACCACGGCGGTCACCCCTCGACGGGCGCGCGTCGCGATCGAAGCGGTTGCCGCGTTCCGGGCGCGCATCACGATCGAAGCGGGGGCGCTCGGTACGGTCGGAACCACCGCGACGGTCATCACGCGCGG
>NZ_DAMDLU010000082.1:0-12651 GCF_032084865.1 Microbacterium sp. | reverse complement strand
CCGCCCCGGCGGCTGCCCCTCCGAGGAGGAACTGCCGCCGGGTGGGGCGAGTCGCCGGCCGCGTTGCGCGCGCGGTGTGATCGCTGCGCGCGGTCATCAGTGGCCCTGGTCCGAATCGTGCTCGCCGTGGTCGTCGTGATCGGACTCGTAATGCTCCTGTGCGCCGGTGAAGTCCTTCACGTCCGCAGCGAACGACATGGTCGACTCGTCCGAGAACGTCAGCGTGAACCGCACCTCCTGGCCGGCCTCGAGCGGTGCGGTCAGCCCCATCAGCATGAGGTGATCGCCGCCGGGCTCGAGCGCGAGGGTGCCGCCGGCGGGGATGACCAGCCCGCCCTGCACCTGCCGCATGGTGGTGCCGCCGCTGGCCGAGTCGGCGACGGTCTCGTGCAGTTCGATGCGCTGGGCGGCGTCGGAGCGCGCCGAGACCAGCGTGATCTCTCGGTCGGTGGGGTTCGACAGGATGCCGAAACCGGCGGTCATGCCGTCGGCGGCCGACTTGACCCACGCGTCCTCGATGGTCACTGCCTGCCCGGCTGTGTCGGAGCCGTGCAGGGCGGACGCGCTCGGGTTCGGCGCTGCGGTCGAGGGGGCGCAGCCGGTGAGCACGAGCAGCGCGGCGGCGAGGACGAGGGCCGGGCGGGTGAATCGACGGTCGGTGGTGTGCATGGTGATGCCTTTCAGATCTGTTCTCGCCGTGCGCGCACGACGAAGCACGCCCGCCTCGGTGGCGGGTGCGCGGTCCGCGCGCAGGCGCGGACGGCGTCATCCGGATGAACGACGCCTCTCAGATGCGGGAAGGCAGCGGGGGTCCCCGACGAGGCCGGAGACGGATGAGGCGGATGCCCGTGTCGAGCGCTCCGTCATCCGCGGCGCGCAGGGGGAAGCGCAGACCGGGCCGGGGCGTCACCGCGGGCAGACGCCCGACGAGGGCGGAGACGAGCCAGGTCGTCAGCCGTCCGGCGAGCCGTCCGAGCCCCGTCAGCAGCACTTCACCGCGGTGCAGTGCCGCCGTGGTCAGGAGAGCGGCGAGCACGTGACCGAGCCACATCCCCGCGGCCGGGGCCGCGATGCTCGCCTCACCGCCGGGCAGCGCCGCCGGCAGCCCGTGCTGGTGCACGGCGAGGCCGCCGACGGGGGTGAAGGAGCCCAGGACGAACAGCTCGTGGAACAGGAACTGACTGGCCGAGACGGCGAGCAGCAGCCGTGCCGGCGAGAGTCGTCGTCCGGCGAGCAGCACGCTGATCATGCTCGACAGCACCAGCGGCACGACGACTCCGAGGACGCCGGGCATCGCTCCCCCGGCCGAGACGTGACCGAGCAGTGCGGTGAAGGTGGCCACCAGCGCCGACGATGTTCCGCGCAGCAGCTGCGGAAGTCTCGAGGAGCGCATGCCTCAATCCTGCCATGTCCGCCCCGCCGGGCCGCGGGTGAAGACGCCGATGGCCCCGGGATCCGATCCCGGGGCCATCGTGCGTGTGCTGGACGCTCTTCGCGACTAGAGAGCCTCGACGATGGCGCGCATCAGGTCGGCGGTCTCGGACGGGGTCTTGCCCACCTTGACGCCGGCGGCCTCGAGGGCCTCCTTCTTGGCCTGCGCGGTTCCCGCCGAGCCCGAGACGATGGCGCCGGCGTGGCCCATCGTCTTGCCCTCGGGAGCGGTGAAGCCCGCGACGTAGCCGACGACCGGCTTGGTGACGTTGGCCTTGATGTAGTCGGCCGCACGCTCCTCGGCGTCGCCGCCGATCTCGCCGATCATGACGATGGCCTTGGTCTCGGGGTCGGCCTCGAACGCGGCGAGCGCGTCGATGTGCGTGGTGCCGATGACCGGGTCGCCGCCGATGCCGATGGCGGTCGAGAAGCCCAGGTCGCGCAGCTCGAACATCATCTGGTAGGTCAGCGTGCCCGACTTCGACACCAGGCCGATCGGGCCCTTGCCGGTGATGTTCGCCGGGGTGATCCCGACCAGCGACTCGTCCGGGGTGATGATGCCGGGGCAGTTCGGGCCGATGATGCGGGTCTTGTTGCCCTTCTCGGTGGCATACGCCCACGCCTCGGCGCAGTCGCCGACGGGCACGCCCTCGGTGATGACGACGAGCAGCGGGATCTCGGCGTCGATGGCCTCGATCATCGCGTCCTTCGTGAAGGCGCCGGGGACGAAGGCGATCGACACGTCGGCGCCGGTCTCCTTCATGGCCTCGGCGACCGAGCCGAAGACGGGGAGCTCGACGGCGTTGCCGTCCTTGTCGGTGTGCGAGACGGTGGTGCCGGCCTTGCGGGCGTTGACGCCGCCGACGACCTGGGTGCCGGCCTTGAGCATCAGCGCGGTGTGCTTGGTGCCCTCGCCGCCGGTGATGCCCTGGACGATGACCTTGGAGTCCTTGTTGAGGTAGATCGACATGTTCTGTTCCTTAAATCCTGTCGAAGCGTCAGGCGTTGGCGAGCTCGGCGGCCTTGTCGGCGCCCTCGTCCATCGTCGCGGCCAGGGTCACGAGCGGGTGCGCGTAGTCGGCGAGGATCGCACGACCCTCGTCCACGCGGTTGCCGTCCAGGCGGACGACGAGCGGCTTGGAGGCCGTGTCGCCCAGCGTCTCCAGGGCACCCTTGATGCCGTTGGCGACGGCGTCGCACGCCGTGATGCCGCCGAACACGTTGACGAACACGCTCTTGACCTGCGGGTCGCCGAGGATGACGTCGAGACCGGCGGCCATGACCTCGGCCGAGGCGCCGCCGCCGATGTCGAGGAAGTTGGCGGGCTTCACGCCGTTGTGGTTCTCTCCGGCGTAGGCGACCACGTCGAGCGTCGACATGACCAGACCCGCGCCGTTGCCGATGATGCCGACCTCGCCGTCGAGCTTGACGTAGTTGAGGCCGGACGCCTTGGCCTTGGCCTCGAGCGGGTCGGCGGCGTCCTTGTCCTCGAGCGCCTCGTGCTCGGGGTGGCGGATCTCGGAGGCGTTGTCGTCGAGCGTGACCTTGCCGTCGAGCGCGATGATGTCGCCGTCCTCGGTGCGGACGAGCGGGTTGACCTCGACGAGCGTCGCGTCCTCACCCTTGTAGACGTCGTACAGCTTCACGAACACATCGGAGACCTTCTCGACGAGGTCCTCCGGGAAGTTCGCGGCGCGAGCGATCTCGACCGCCTTCTCCTTGTCGATGCCGGTCAGCGGGTTGACCTCGACGCGGGCGAGGGCCTCGGGCTTCTCGACGGCGAGCTGCTCGATCTCCATGCCGCCCTCGACGGAGCACAGGGAGAGGTAGGAGCGGTTGGCGCGGTCGAGCAGCACGGAGAAGTAGAACTCCTCGGCGATGCGCGCACCCTGCGCGACCATGACGCGCTTGACGACGTGGCCCTTGATGTCGAGCCCGAGGATGGCCTTCGCGGCTTCGTACGCCTCATCGGGGGTCTTGGCGACCTTGACGCCGCCGGCCTTGCCGCGGCCTCCGGTCTTGACCTGGGCCTTGACGACCACGACACCGCCGATCTTCTCGGCAGCCGCCTTCACCTCCTCGGGGGTGTCCGCGACGATGCCGGCGAGGACCGGCACTCCGTACTTCTCGAAAACGTCTCGTGCCTGGTACTCGTACAGATCCACTGTGCTTCCTTCACTGGGCTGCGGTCTGGTCTGGTGATTCTCTCGATGTCGAGACATCGACCAGTCCCCCAGCCTACTACCGCGATCTGGGCGCCCCGTGACGTCGACCGGCGCGCAACAGGACGCCGCGGTCTAGGCTTTCGCCATGCACGAATCCGCAGATCTGAGCACCGGCGTGGTCGCCGCGGCCCTCGAACTCTTCAGCGCTCAGGGCTTCGATCAGACGTCCGTCGAGCAGATCGCGAAGGCCGCGGGCGTCTCGCGGTCGACCTTCTTCCGCCAGTTCGGCGGCAAGGAGGACGTCGTGTTCATCGATCACGAGGCGCTGCTCGATGAGCTGCGGCAGTTCCTGTCCGAATCGCACGACGACCCGTGGGCCGCGGTGTGCGAGGCGTCGGAGCGCGTGTTCACGCACTTCGCCCGGGATCCCGAGCTCGCCCGTCGACGGTACGAGATCGTGCGCGACGTGCCGGTGCTGCGCGATCGCGAGATCGTCACGGTGTTCCGCTACGAGCGGCTGTTCGACGAGTACCTGCGTGACTCCCTGCCGGGCATCGCTCCCATCGACGCGGTCGGGTTCTCGGCCCTGATCACCGCCGTGCACAACCACGTGCTGCGCCAGCTGCTGCGCGGCGGTCGCGTGCAGCTGAGCGTGCTGCGGGACGCCCTCGACGATGTGCGCCGCCGCTATGGCGTGCTGCCCGAGGAGGTCACCCCGGCAGACGACGATGTCGTCGTCGCCGTGTTCCCGCGGTCGATGCCGGTCGCCGAGATCTCACGGCGCGTGCAGGCTCAGCTGTCCTGACGCGGCGGTCGACGTCACTCGTCGCAACCGCACCTGCCCGACGCGTTCTTCACCATGAAGCACACGTCGCACACGCCGTAGTCGCGCTCGGCGAGGTTCGTGGCCTTGGGCGCACGCGGCTCGGGTGCGGGGCGGGATGCCGCACGGGTGCGGGCGGCGGATGCCGGGCGCTTCGCCGCCGAGGTGGCCGGCAGCGCGCTGGGCTGAGTCACGTAGAAGTACGGCGCGCGTCCCTCGCTGGCCAGCAGCGGCAGCACCCGGCCGCCCACGCTCACCTGCTCGTCTTCGGCGAAGCCGTTGATGTACGTCCGGCCGATGTGCAGGGGCGCTTCGGACGTGCGGCGGATCGCCTCGATGTACCTGCCGCGATCGATGTAGCTGCTGATTCCGACGGCTTCGGTCACCGCGGCGATGAACTCGTGATTCTCGACGGGGATCCGGTGCGCGCGCAGCGCCTCCGCGAGAGATCGATACGGACGGGAGGTTCCTGCGGGGGTCGGGCCCTGTACTTCGTTCATTGCTCTCATTCTCTCATCCGCAAGGCCCCCGTGTCGCCGGTCCTCTCGTGCCAGACTCGTCTGATCCGACACGGGAGGACCGGCACATGTACGACATCCCCGCTCCGATGCTCGCCAAAGCGGCGGCATCCATCCCCGACCCGGCGAAGCGCCCGCTGCTGTACGAGCCGAAGTGGGACGGCTTCCGCGGGCTCGTCGCCTGGGACGGCGAGACCCTCGAGATCGGCTCGCGCGGGGCGAAGCCGCTGACCCGCTACTTCCCCGAGCTGGTCGAGCAGCTCGCCGCCATCCTGCCGAGGCCGTGTCTGCTCGACGGCGAGATCGTCGTGGCGACCGGGCCCGCGGGCGCCCAGCGCCTCGATTGGGAGGCGCTCAGCCAGCGCATCCATCCGGCCGCCTCGCGAGTGGCGAAGCTGGCCGCCGAGACCCCCGCGATGTTCATCGCCTTCGATCTGCTCGCCGACGGCGAGGAGGATCTGCAGCAGCATCCGTTCCGCGAGCGGCGGGCGCGACTCGAGCGGATGCTGTCGGATGCCCCGCATCCGCTGCACCTGACCCGCACGACCGACGATCCCGACCTCGCCCGCCGATGGCTGGCGGAGTTCGAGGGCGCGGGCCTGGACGGCGTCGTCGCGAAACCGCTCGACGACCCGTACGCACCCGGCAAGCGCACCCTGATCAAGATCAAGCACGCCCGCAGCGCCGACGTCGTCGCGCTCGGCTACCGCGTGCACAAGAGCGGCTCGGGCGTCGGCTCGCTGCTGGTCGGGCTGTACGACGAGTCAGGCAGCCTGCGTCAGGTCGGCGGCGTCGCCGCCTGGACGGATGCCATGCGCCGGAAGCTCGTCGACGACCTCGCCCCGCTGGTCGTGCGCGACGAGGCGGGCGACGCGGTGACCGGCGAGAGCGAGCGCTCGCGGTTCACGGGCGCGAAGGACATGACGTTCGTGCGGCTGCGTCCCGAGCGCGTGCTCGAGGTGCGCTACGACCAGCTCGAGGGCGACCGGTTCCGGCACACCGTGCAGTTCGAGCGCTGGCGGCCCGACCGCGACGCCCGCTCGTGCACCTACGACCAGCTCGAGACGGTCGCCGGATACGACCTGGCGGACGTGCTCCAGTAGCCGCCGAACTCGCCCGGCTCGGAAGCGACCCCGGCACCAGGACGGCCGCTGTCAGTCGTCGACGCGCTCGCCGTTCTCGTCCCAGTTCTCGGCGACCTTCTTGCTCGGCTGCACGCGCGGCGGCTCGCCCGGCATCTTCGGGAACTCGGGTGGGAACGGCAGCTCGCCGAGCCTATTCTCGACGTCGCGCTCCCACCACGCGAGCAGCGTGTCGATCCGGGCGGGAGAGTCCTGCATGCTCGCCCACGGGTCGCCGATGTCGGCGAGGCGTGCGGGCACGGTGCGCACCGTGAACCGTGACGGGTCGAGGTCGTCGAGCTCGTCCCAGTGGATCGGCGTCGACACGGGCGCGTTGGGCCGGGCCCGCGGGCTGTACGCACCGGCGATGGTGCGGTCGCGATTCGCCTGATTGAAGTCGACGAAGATCCGCTCGCCGCGCTCCTCCTTCCACCAGTTCGTCGTGACCCGATCGGGCATCCGGCGCTCGAGCTCGCGCCCGGCGGCGATCACCGCGTGGCGCACGGTGAGGAACTCCCACTCGGGCACGATCGGGCTGAACACGTGCAGGCCGCGGTTGCCGCTGGTCTTGATGAACGGGTCGAGCCCGGCTTCGCGCAGCACCTCACGCAGTTCGATCGCCGCGGGGACGGCCTGCGCGATCCCCGTGCCGGGCTGCGGGTCGAGGTCGATGCGCAGCTCGACCGGGTTGTCGGTGTTCGCCGCGAGGGATGCCCAGGGGTGGAACACGACGGTGTTCATCTGCACCGCCCACACGATCGCGCTCGGGCGGGTGAGCACGAGCTGCGGATGCCGGCGCCCGCTGTTGTACGTGCACATCACCGACTCGACGTAGTCGGGCGTGCCCTTGGGCGGGTTCTTGGAGAAGAACTGCTCGCCCCGGATGCCGTCGCGGAACCGCTCGAGTGACACCGGTCGATGGCCGGTGGATGTCAGGAACGCCTCCGCCACCTGCTGCACATAGTCGGCGTACTCGGCCTTGGTGATGCCGTCGCCGTCGTCTGTGGGCCAGACCACCTTGTTCGGGCTCGACAGGTCGACCACGCGTTCGCCGTCGGGATCCTGCACGCTCAGCTTCACTCGCTCAGAGGCCATGCTCCGACATTAGAGCGCCGGAGACGTCGAGCACAGGGGCTCGCGACCGGTGTGCGCGGCAGCTGTGCCGTTCGGATCAGTCGTCGTCGCCGATCTCGAGTCCGAGCACCAGCACGGCGCTCAGCGCATCACGCTCGATCGCGATCGACGGACCCGCGATGTCGACCAGCACGCCCGCGAGCCCGGAGTGCTCGCCGAGCACCTTCGCCAGCTGCTCGGGCTGGAACGGCAGCGGCTGTTCCTTGCGGCCGAGGGCCACGACCTCGAGCGGGTGCGAGAACACCTGCAGGAACCGGCGTCCGTCGGTCGCATGGGCTTCGGCGATGCCGACGGGCTGACCGTTCGAGCCGTCGTTGACGGCCACCCAGCAGCGGGTGCCGGCGAGCGCCTCTGCCACTCGGACGGCGCTCTGCTCGTCGCGGGCTGCGGCCAGCGCGCTCTTCACCGCCATGTTCTCGTCCGCCTGCTCGACGGCCTTCTGCAGCAGCTCGGTGGGGAACACCGCACGATGCGGCGCGGAGGAGTTGTCGATGATGATGCCGGTGAATCCGCCGCCGATCACCTGCTGGTAGACCGCTGTCGTCGGCTGGGCGATCGCCGAGGTCGCCGCCGCGTCTTCGGCCCCTTCCAGCGACTGCTGCAGGGCGCGGCCGGAGCTGTAGGCGAGCATGAACGAGCGCTCGCCGTCGCGGACGACCCCGACCGAGAGCGGCTTGCCCGAGCTGATCTGCTCGCGGGCGTCTCCGTGCACACGCAGGTAGAGATGCCCCTGCAGCGACTGTCGCATCACGCCGAGCAGCTGCTCGTTGGTCGCCCCCTCCTGCAGCTCGGCCAGCGCCTCCCGAAGCAGGACGTTGTCGGTGAGTCCGTCGACGGTGTGGGTCTGCTCGGGCGGCATCGCCGGAGCGAGCGGAAGGCGCGGCACCGTCTGCTCGGCGCCGGGGAGATCCTGCTGCTCCCCCGGGAGCCGCTGAGCCGAAGGCGATGAGGGGCGTGCGGGCGCCGGAGCGCTCTCGGACGTGCTCTCGGTCGGCAGACTCACCTCGGGACCGGCGTCGGCGCCGACTCCGCGGAAGGCCTGCACCGAGATGCTGACTTCCGGCACCGGCTCGGCCGCCACCTCGGCCGCCGGCTCGTCGACGGTCTCGGCCTCAGCTGCGGGTGCCACCGGGGCGGTCGGCTGGTCGTCGGACTTCTTGCGGCGGGAGAAGAGGGCCATGTGAGCCAGCCTAACCGCACGGAATGCGCGCGAGCCGCCCGGCGCCACAGGGCTGCCGGATGTCTCAGAGCTTGGTGATCGGTGCGATCTTGATGAGCAGCTTCTTCTGCCCTGCCGAGTCGAAACGCACGTGCGCGATGCGCTTGGCTCCCTCGCCGGTCACCGCCTCGACGCGCCCCTCGCCGAAGTCATCGTGGCGGATCCGGTCGCCCGATGCCAGCTCGAGTTCGCCGTTGTCGCGGACCTTGCCGGTGACCTTGTTCGGGAAGCGGTCCATCGCCGTCGCCAGCGGCTTCAGCGACTCGCTGCGTGCCAGCGGCTGCGGGCTGAATCGGTCACGCCCCTGGCCCGCGCCGCTCGATCCCCAGCCGCCGGCTCGGCGCGCGTTCAACGCGCGCGACTGCGTCCCGCCGCGGGAGTTCACGTCTCCCGGCGACTGGCGCCAGTCGATGAGATCACCGGGGATCTCCTGCAGGAACCGGCTGGGCATGGCGACCGAGACCTCGCCGAACTGCGCGCGGGTCATCGCCAGCGACAGGTGCAGCCGCTTGCGGGCCCTGGTGAGACCGACGTAGAACAGCCGGCGCTCCTCCTGCGGCCCGCCGGGCTCGCCCGCAGAGATCCGGTGCGGGATGAGGTCTTCCTCGACGCCGGTCACGAACACCGCGTCGTACTCCAGCCCCTTGGCGGTGTGCATCGTCATCATCGACACCACCCCCGACTCGTCGTCGAGATCGTCGGCATCCGACACGAGCGCCACTTCGGTGAGGAAGTCCGCGATCGCACCGTCGGGGTTGTTGCGCGCGAAGTCGCGCGCCACGGCGACGAACTCGTCGAGGTTCTCGAGCCGCGCCTCGTCCTGCGGGTCGCGACTGGCGCGCAGCATGTCGAAGTACCCGCTGCCGTTCAGCAGCACGGTGAGCCCCTCGGCGACGGAGCTCGCCGGCGGCACCTCACCCGACGACGGGGTGAGGATCTCGGCCGCCTGGTTCAGCACCGAGTCGAGCTGCATGATCGCGGCCTGGATCTTGGGGCCCACACCCAGCAGCGGGGCATTGCGCAGCGCATCGCGGAAGCTGAGTCCGTGCTCCTCCGCGAAGCGCGCGATCGACGTCTCGGTGACGTCGCCGATGCCGCGCCGGGGCTTGTTCAGGATGCGACGGACGGCCATCTCGTCGGCCGGATTCGCCACGGCGACGAGGTACGCGAGGGCGTCCTTGATCTCGGCGCGCTCGTAGAACTTCGTGCCGCCCATGATCTTGTACGGCACGGCCGAGCGGATGAAGATCTCTTCCAGTGCACGCGACTGCGAGTTGGTGCGGTAGAAGACGGCCATCTCGGAGTACGGGATGCCCGCGCGCCGCAGCGCCTCGACCTCGTCGGCGACGAACTGGGCCTCGTCGTGCTGCGAGTAGCCGGTGAAGCCCACGATCTTCTCGCCGGGTCCGCGGTCGCTCCACAGGTTCTTCGCCTTGCGATCGAAGTTGTTGCCGATCACGGCGTTCGCCGCCGACAGGATGTTCTGCGTCGACCGGTAGTTCTGCTCGAGCAGCACGACCTTCGCTCCGGGGAAGTCGCGCTCGAACTCGCTGATGTTGCGGATGTCGGCGCCGCGGAAGGCGTAGATGGACTGGTCGGAGTCGCCGACCACCGTCAGCGACGCCCCCTCGGCATCAGCTGCCCTCTGGGTCCCTGAGCCTGTCGAAGGGTCCGGCTCGAAGATCATCATGCCGTTCATCGCATATGGTTCGGGTTCCGCTCCCTCGCCCGAGACCGGCCTGGTCAGCTCGTGGATCAGAGCGTACTGCGCGTGGTTGGTGTCCTGGTACTCGTCGACGAGGATGTGCCGGAAGCGACGGCGGTACACGTCGGCGACGTGCGGGAAGGCGCGGAAGAGGTAGACGGTCTGGCCGATGAGGTCGTCGAAGTCGAAGGCGTTCGCCTTCTGCAGTGCCCGCTGGTAGTCGGCGAAGACGTCGGCGAATTTGCGTTCGGCGGGGTCGCTGAGATTCGCCTGACGGGCGAAGCCCTCGGCATCCGTCAGCTCGTTCTTCAGCTTCGAGATGCGCGACTGCACCGATCCGGGAGTCATGCCGAACGCATCGGCGTCGTGGTCCTTCACCAGTCTCTTCAGCAGCGCGCGGGAGTCGCCCGAGTCGTAGATCGTGAACGACTTCGTGAAGCCGAACTGCTCGGCCTCGCGCCGCAGGATCCGCACGCACGCGGAGTGGAAGGTCGAGATCCACATGCCGCGGGCGACGTCGCCCACGAGACCGGTGACGCGCTCGCGCATCTCGGCCGCCGCCTTGTTCGTGAACGTGATCGCGAGGATCTGGCTCGGCCACGCCTCGCGCTGGCGCAGCAGCAGGGCGATCCGCCGGGTCAGCACGCTCGTCTTGCCCGACCCGGCACCGGCGACGATGAGCAGTGCGCTGCCGCGGTGGGTCACCGCCTCGAGCTGCTGCGGATTGAGTCCGGCGAGCAGCTCGTCACGGCCGTCGGAGGGGCGCGGGCCGGAGGATGCGGGGACGATGAGAGGGGCGTCGGTCATGGCACTTCGAGTCTATTCGGGGCATCCGACACCGGGGTACGCTCGGAGCGAGCCGGGAGGACGGTGCCGAGATGATGACCGAGTTGAGCGAGCAGGAGTGTCGCGAGCTGCTCAGGGCGACGACCGTGGGGCGGGTCGGCTTCGTCGCGGATGACCGCGTGCAGATCATCCCCGTGAACTACCTCGTCGACGCCGATGACGTGGTCATCCGGACCGCGCCGACGGGTCTGCTCCGCGCGCTGACCGAGAGCACCCTGCGGGTGGCCTTCGAGGTGGATCACCATGACGATCTCGCCGGCTCGGGCTGGAGCGTGCTGCTGGGCGGGACCGTCTCCGAGATGACGGACGACGAGCTGGCTGCGGTGCCCGGCGCCTCGCGGCGCAGCCCGTGGGCCGAGGGCGACAGATCGCTGCCGCTGCGCTTCTCGCCGAGCTCGATCTCCGGCCGACGCGTGCGCCGGCGCCACTGAGCATCACGGCGCGGCGCCGGCCCTCACGCGATGCGTGTTCCCGGAGGAAGTCGCCGAGCGGGCGTGCGCGTGCGCGACCAGGCGCCGGCGAAGAGACCTCCGGCGATCACCAGCTGGATGCCGAGCCCGACGAACCAGCTCGGCACCGTGCCGCGCATCTGCTCCTCGGGGGTCGGCGAGGCCACCGGTCCGCCGCTCTCGCACGGATCCCAGCGCTGCGGCTCGGGCCGCACCTGCGCCATGCGAACGCCGTACTTCACCTGCCCGAACAGGTCCTGCGGATAGCCGTCGACGAACGGGGTGGGCGTGGCGTCGGCCAGCACGACGAACGGGTTCGCCGCGAGGAAGCCCCAGACCAGGTCGAACCGCGGCTGCTCGTAGCTGTACTCCTGCCACTGGTCGCAGATCGGCTCGCCTGAGTCGTCCCACATGCGCTCCTGCTGCGTGAACTCGGTGCGCAGTGCCGCTCCGCCGAGCCCGAAGGCGATCAGCGTGCCGATCACCAGCGCCGCGACGACGAGGTAGGTGGCGGCGATCGAGAACAGCGGGCGCGCGATGAGCCCGCTCAGCCCCACACCCATCGCGGCCACCACGATGGTCTCGGCCAGCAGCACGAGCAGCGAGACGAAGAACATCCCCGGCGTGACGCCGCCGCCGACCAGCCCGGCGGCGAGGAACGGCACGGCGATGAGCAGGAACGCGCACCCGGTCGCGACGGCGGCCAGCAGCTTGCCCAGCATGATGTCGCCGGTGGTCGCGGCGGTCACCTGGATCGGCGCGAGGGTCGCCGCGTCGCGGTCGCCGTTGATCGCGTTGCCGCTGAGCGTCGGCGACACGAGCACCACGAGCAGCAGCACGAAGTTCACGATGATCGAGAAGACGCCGGCGCCCGGCAGCTCGTTGTTCGAGAAGACCAGGAACGACAGGGCGGTGATGCCCAGCAGCAGCACGGCGAAGATGCCCAGCAGCACGTACCAGCCCACGCTGCGCAGCCGCTGCGTGAGCTCGAGCCGGGCGATGGTGAGGATGCGGGATGCGCTCACGACGCGGCTCCTTCCTGCGGTGCCGCCGGCGGCGGAGGTGGTGCAGGTGCCGGCGCCGGCGGCGATCCCGGATGCCGGAGGGCGAGGAACGACGCTTCCAGGGCACTCTGCGCGGGGCTGTACTCCAGAACCGCCAGACCGGCGGACACGAGGGTGCGCAGCGCGCCGACGGCGGCCGCGTCGTCGGGCACGACGAGCAGGGCGTCGCCGCGGTC
>NZ_DAMDLU010000081.1:0-12743 GCF_032084865.1 Microbacterium sp. | reverse complement strand
ACCGGTGGCGACGATGGCGTCCACACCCGCAGCCTCGAGGGCGCGCGCCTCGGCGACGGTCGTCGCGGTGCCGATGACCCGGATGTCTCTGCTGTGCGCCTCGTCGACGAGCGCGCCCGACGGCACACCGAAGACCACGCTCAGCACGGCCGGTGCCGCCTGCCAGATCGCGTCGAGCTGCTCGTCGAGGCTCGGCAGGTACCGGTCGGGGCGCGCGGGCGGGTCGACGCCGACCTCGTCGAAGAAGTCGGCTAGTGCGGCGGCGTATCCGTCGTGCTCGGGGCCCGGCTCGGCCTCGTCGCCGGTCGGCAGCCAGATGTTCAGCGCGAAGGGCGCCGGGGTGGCGGCGCGCAGCGCCGTGGCGGTCTCGCCGATCCGCGCGGCGTCGTACCCGTAGAGTCCGTACGAGCCGAGACCGCCGGAGTCGCTCACCGCCGCGGTCAGCTCGATCGACGAGAGGCCGCCGAAGGGCGCGAGGACGACCGGATGCCGGATGCCGAGCAGTTCCCGCAGATCACTCATGCTTCGAGGCTACGCCCGCGCCTTGAACGTGTTTCAGCCCCGCAGCGGCCGCCGCCCCGGGATGGGCGAGGGCTTCTGCGCCCGGTTCGATGCGTTGGCGACTGCGAGGTCGAGCGCCTCGAACAGCTGCGAGAAGCTTTGGAACCGCGTCGTCCTCGGGCACGGCGTGCGCAGCCAGAGCACGTCGAGCACGCCGGTCGGCGAGCGGTCGACATACGCGATCAGGCAGTCCGCGTCGGCATGCCGCCGCGCGGGGTCGCAGATGCGCCAGCTGTTGCGGCCCAGTGGCGTGAGCTCCCAGTCCCCGTGAGGGGTGGCTGGTATCGGGTCGTCGAGCATGACAGTCATAGCGCCTTACCTCCTGTCACCGCGAGCACCGTGCCCGAGGTGTACGAAGACTCGGCCGCGGCGAGGTACACGTACGCCCCGGCGAGCTCGGCCGGCTGACCGGCCCTGCCCAGCGGGGTGTCGCTGCCGAACTGCTCGACCTTCGCGTCGTCCCAACCGGTGGCGGGGATGAGCGGGGTCCAGATGGGCCCCGGTGCGACGGCGTTCACGCGAACTCCGCGCTCGCCCGCTTCCGCTGCGAGCGCCTTCACGAATGCCACCTGGGCGGCCTTCGTCATGGCGTAGTCGATGAGGCCAGGCGATGGGTTGTAGGCCTGGATCGACGCGGTCACGATGATGCTCGCGCCGTCCTCGAGGTGCGGGTACGCTGCGCGCGCCGTGAACAGGGTTCCGAGGATGTTGGTGTCGAACACCCGACGCATCTCGTCGGTCTTCAGCGACTCGAAGCCGTCGACGTCGTGCTGGTACGCCGCGTTGAGCACCACGATGTCGAGGCCGCCCAGAGTCTCTCGAGCACGTGCGACCGCTTCCTCGGCGAACTGCTCATCACGCAGGTCGCCGGCGATGCTCGTGCCCCGCCGTCCGGCGTCACTGATCAGTGCGACCGTGTCATCGGCATCCTTCTGCTCCTCCGGTAGGTGCACGATCGCGACATCCGCGCCCTCCCGGGCGAACGCGATGGCGACTGCGCGGCCGATGCCGGAGTCGCCGCCGGTGATGAGCGCGCGACGCCCGGCGAGCCGGTCGTGGCCCTGGTACGACGACTCGCCGTGATCGGGCGTGGGCCCGGTCTCCTCGGTCAGGCCTGGCTGGGTCTGCTGCTGAGGGGGGAACTTCTCATCGTGGTGCTGGTGGCGAGGATCTGGGGTGCTGTCGCTCATCGTGCGCCTCTCTGAAGTTGGTGGGGAGTGCCGGCACGTGTGCCAGTCTCTTCACTTTCTCCTGAGGCGCGCGGGCGGGCCAGGGGGTTGACAGTTCGCGAAGGCTGGTCAACGCGAGGCGTGTCGGGGCAGCGCTGTCAAGGGGCGTGCTGCGACCACACGGTGTCGCGCAGGCTGAGCGTCCACGACGAAAGGACTGCATGATGAGCAGCGACTCCATGAACCACGACGACGCCTCGACCGCCGAGGTCCCGCCGGCGGATGCCGCGGTCGTGGGGCGACCGGACCTGCAGCCTGACTCGCAGGGCGACGAACCTCTCGACGCCGAACTGGGGGACGACGGCCAGGGCGACCTGGCCGAAGGCGACGAGCAGCTCCACTCGGGCGACGCGCCGACCGACCTGCGCACCGAGGCCCCCTCGGGCGAGGTTCACGAGAAGCGCGCTCCGTGAGCGACACCGCTCCCTGACGATCTGCGGCCGGATCAGCCCTCGAGGCCGGCGTTCGGGTCGTCCGGGGGCTCGGGCACCATGTGCAGGCCGGACGGGGTGTTGGCCGTGTAGGCGAGGGCCTCGATCCACGCGCGGTTGATCGCGGGCTGCCGGCTGCCGAAGTACTTGAACACCAGCGAGCTGCTGGGCTGCACCCAGACGGTGGTGCGCCCGCCGCCGACGCTCGCGTCTTCACGCCAGCTGAACGGGAACGGCTCGCCGCGGCGGAGCTTGGCCGTCATCACGAGCTGCAGGTGTGTCAGGGCGCGATCCTCGATCTCGGTCTTGACCGAGCCCTCATAAACGAACTTTCCCAAGGAAGTGCACCTCTCCGACATCCGACACTGCTCTGGCGTCCCCCGAACGCCTGGAGTTAGCTTAGTCAGATGGGGATGCTCTTCTATGGCGCCAGCCCGGATCCCATCGAGATCGAGGATCGCGCGCTCGCCCATCTCAAGGTTGTCATCGCGACCAAGCTGCGACGCAACGAGTCGTTCACGCTGTCGTGGCAGCATCCGCATCTCAACCCGACCGGCCGCTCGACCATCTGGCTGCACCCGTCCATCCCGCTGCGGTTCGTCTTCGACGAGCCCGAGACTCCCGAGCTCAGCAGGGAGTGGATCACGGCTCTCGCGAACTCCGCCAGCACCAGTGGAGGACTGTGCCTGCTGCCCGAAGACCTCGAGGACTGAGAGTGGCGGGTTGACGAGCCCACGGCGGGCTGTCAACCCCATTACCACGGCAGTGTCCGCTGTCTACGGTCGACAGCACGTGATCGAGACAGGTGAACACCGAGGCGGGGAAGGAACGCGACCATGACACGGACGCGAGACATCATGACACCGAACGCACAGTGCATCGGCGAGAACGACGCGCTCTCGATCGCCGCCGAGCGGATGCTCGAGCTGGATGTCGGCGCCCTGCCGATCTGCGGAGAGGACGGCAGGCTGAAGGGCATGCTCACCGACCGCGACATCGTCGTGAAGGCGATCGCGACGGGACTCGACCCCGAGACGACGAACGCCGGTCGACTCGCCTCCGGAGTGCCGGTGATGGTGTCTCCCGACGACGACATCGATCGCACACTCGCGCTCATGCGCGAGCACCGGATCCGCCGGGTCCCCGTGATCGAGGATCACCGCCTGGTCGGCATGATCAGCCAGGCCGACATCGCCCGGCACCTCGCCCCGTCGACCACGGGCGAGACGGTGGGAGTCATCTCCCGCTGACGCCGCCCGCGGGAACCCGCCCCCGGGCGCTCCAAAGCCCACCCCCACAGAGGAGGACCACATGACCGACCAGACCACCGGCACGACGCCCGCGCACAGCGCCCCCGCTGTCGATGACCAGCTCGATCAGCTCGCGAATTCGGACGGCGCGCAGCCCACCACCACGCATGCCGAGCGAGGTGCGGGCGAACCGCACCTGCGCATCACGACTCCGGAGGGCGATCGCAGCCGGCTCGAGCTCACTGCCGAGCGGACCACGATCGGCTCGGGCGCGGAGTGCACGCTGATCATCGCCGGCGCGGACCCGGTGCACGCGACGATCGTGCACGACGAGCGCGACGAGTACGTGCTGACCCTGCACGGCGAGGGCTTGATGAACGCGAATCCGGCCGAGGGCACCGCGGGGGCCCGCAGCGAGATCCTGCGGACCGGCGCGCGGTTCACCGTCGCGGACTGGATCCTCGCCTTCGCTCGCGAGGAGTTCGCCGATCATGGTCGTCCGTTCGGCGGCCGCGAGGGCGGCGAGCTCGACGACCAGCCGCCGCAGCCGGCCCGCCCCGACTATGCGGGCGGGGAGCGCGACGGGCAGCACGGGGATCTCGAGGTCAAGGACGGCTGAGCTCCCGGAAGACGTGAAGGGCGAGGGGACGGAGGTCCTCTCGCCCTTGTCATGTCCACGTCCGGGGTGAGTGGTAGCGTCGGGCGGGAAGGAGGGGTGATGATCGACGCGATCGGGATGCTGCTGCGAACGCTGCTCGTGGGGCTCGGCGCCCTCCCCCTTCCCGAGGGTCTGACGGCCGGCGGGATGCTCGGCGTCGCCGCGATCATCGTCGCGGCGGCCGTGCTCGCCATCGCCCTCACGCTGCTGACACCGCGGTTCGGCCTACGATCGGCGCCGCATCCGCGACGCGCCATCGATGCGTCTGCGCTGCCGTCGCAGAGCGATCCGGATGCCGACGGGCATCCGCGTCCGCGAGCACCCGGGGTCGCGCCCGCCGCCTGATCCGTCCTCGCACTCGAGGGGCGGGTCCCGCGGCCACCGGCCGACCCCCACCCTCTCTGCGAACGGACGTTCATGGACATCTTCGCCTTTCCTCCACTGACCCTTCTTCTCGACGCCGCCTACTCCGCACTGCTCTCCCTCTCCGGGGTTCTCGACCCCGTCGCCGGCTCGGCGTCTGCCGCGCTGGCGGTGATGCTGGTGACCATCGGGGTGCGCGCCGCGCTCATCCCCGTCGGCATCTCCCAGGCCAGAGCCGAGCAGCTGCGCGCTCGACTCGCTCCGCGTCTGCGCGCTCTGCAGCAGCGCCACGGCAAAGACCGCGAGCGACTGCAGCGCGAGACCATGGCGCTGTACCGTGACGAGCAGGCGTCGCCCCTGGCCGGCTGCCTGCCGCTGATCGTGCAGGCAGCCGTCGTGGGAGTTCTGTACACGTTGTTCCTGCGCCCGGAGATCGCCGGGCACCCGAACGCGCTGCTGGCGCACGACCTGCTCGGAGCTCCCCTGGGCGACTCGCTGATCGCGGCGGTCGGCGCGGGCCTCGGCGGGCAGACAGCCGCCGTCTGGGCGGTCGTGCTCGTGGTGATCGTGGTCGTCGCCGACGTCACCCGCCGCGTGTTCCGTCCGCAGGTGCCGGCAGACGGGCCGCTGGCGACCCCGGGCATGCTCGGCGTGATGAACGCGATGCACTACCTCACCGCGGTCTTCGCGGTGTTCGTGCCGCTCGCCGCAGCCCTCTACCTCGTGGTGACCGTCACCTGGACGCTCGGACAGCGCTGGGTGCTGCGACGGCGCTACCCGCTGCCGGATGCATGACAGGCGGCCGCATCGGGGCAGGCGGATTAGGCTCGTAGCCATGCCTGCCGTCTCCGCCGCCCATACGCATGCCGCCGATCTCGCCGACTTCGTCGCCGCCTCGCCGTCGAGCTATCACGCTGCCGAGGAGGTCGCGCGTCGTCTTGAAGAGGCCGGCTTCACTCGCCTCGACGAGACGGCGGAGTGGCCGGTACAGGCGGGCGGGCGATTCGTCGTCGTGCGCGACGGCGCCGCGATCGCCTGGGCTGTTCCCGCGGATGCCGCCGCGACCACGCCCGTGCACGTGCTCGGGGCGCACACCGACTCCCCCGGGTTCAAGCTCAAACCCAAGCCCACCACGGGTTCGCGCGGCTGGCTGCAGGCCGCCGTCGAGGTGTACGGCGGACCGCTGCTGAACTCGTGGCTCGACCGCGAGCTGCGTCTCGCCGGACGCCTCGCCCTCGCCGACGGTCGCGTCGTGCTCGCCGTGACCGGACCGCTGCTGCGCCTGCCGCAGCTCGCGATCCACCTCGACCGCGGTGTCAACGACGGTCTCGCGCTCGACAGGCAGACGGGAACCCAGCCGGTGTGGGGGCTGGGGGATGCCGAATCCGCCGACATCCTCGCCGAGCTGGCGGCATCCGCCGGAGTCGACGCGGCCGACATCCGCGGCTTCGACGCGGTGGTGGCGGATGCCGCGCGCGGCGCCGTCTTCGGCAAGGACGACGCGTTCTTCGCATCCGGCCGCCTCGACGACCTCGCCTCGGTGCACGCCGGAGTGGTCGCGCTGATCGACACGGTCGGCGCTTCGGCAGGCTCAGCGGCCCAGAGTGGGGCAGCGGCCCAGCGTGTGATCCCGGTGCTCGCCGCCTTCGACCACGAAGAGCTCGGATCCGAGTCGCGCTCGGGCGCGGCCGGCCCGTTTCTCGAAGACTTGCTCGTGCGCGTGTACGCGTCGCTCGGCGCCGACGCCACCGCGCAGCGCCGCGCGTTCGCGGCGTCGTGGCACCTTTCGATCGATGTGGGGCACTCGGTGCACCCGAACCACGCGCACAAGCACGACCCGGTCGTGCAGCCGGTGCTCGGCTCGGGTCCGATCCTGAAGATCAACGCGAACCAGCGCTACGCCACCGACGCCGTGGGGGCTGCGGCCTGGGCGCGCTGGTGCGACTCGTCCGGTGTCGCCTCGCAGGAGTTCGTGTCGAACAACGCCGTCCCCTGCGGATCGACGATCGGCCCGATCACGGCGACACGCCTGGGCATCCGCACGGTCGACGTGGGCATCCCCATCCTGTCGATGCACTCCGCACGTGAACTCGCGGGCGTGAGCGACCTCTACGACCTGTCGCGCGTCGCCCGCGCGTTCTTCGCCGGCTGAGCGGACAGAGCCCGACCGGCGCTCAGACCAGTTCGGCGACCAGCTTCTCGATGCGTGAGCGGATCTCGTCGCGGATCGGGCGGACCGCCTCGATGCCCTGCCCGGCTGGGTCGTCGAGCTTCCAGTCCTCATAGCGCTTGCCAGGGAAGAACGGGCAGGCGTCGCCGCAGCCCATCGTGATCACGACGTCTGACGCCTGCACGGCCTCGGCCGTGAGCACCTTGGGCTGCTCGGCGGTGATGTCGATCCCGAGCTCGCCCATCGCCTCGACGGCGATCGGATTGATCTGATCCGCGGGCATCGAGCCTGCGGAGCGCACCTCGATGCGGTCGCCCGCGATGTCGCGCAGGAACCCTGCGGCCATCTGGGATCGACCTGCGTTGTGCACGCAGACGAAAAGGACGGAGGGCCTGGTCGCGCTGTCTGTCATCGGAGCTCCTGGGGCGGGTGCGGGGTGCAGGGGGGGGCGCGGGGTCAGCCTACGTGACGGCCGCCGCGAACCTGCCAGGACGGCGGCCCGCGGCGGAGCATCGCCGGATGCTGTCAGCAGCACTCGGAGACACAGGTTCCGTCATCGAGGATCTCGCAGCAGTCGTCCATCTCGCACCTCCATTCATCGATGTTCATCAATGTGTTGTGACGTAATGGTCGCGCATATATTGACGTTCGTCAATATATGAATCACAATCGATTCGTGCCTACTTCCGAGCTGATCCCGCTGCGCGATCTGCGCTCCTGCTGCGCGCCGCTCACCCGGGTGCCGATCTCCGCAGAGAACGCCGAGTCGCTGGCATCCTCACTCAAAGCCCTCGCCGACCCGGCCCGCCTGCGGCTGATCTCTATGATCTCGGCGCACGCCGACGGCGAGGCGTGCGTGTGCGATCTGACCGAGCCTCTGGGCCTGAGCCAGCCGACGGTCTCGCACCATCTTCGGGTGCTGGTCTCGGCAGGATTCCTCGAACGGGAGAAGCGCGGCACGTGGGCGTACTTCCGCCTCGCCGACGGAGCGATCGATGCCGTCGCGGAGCTGCTCGGACGCTGAGCAGCTCTGTTGCACCCGAGACACCGACGGCGGTGCCAGGATGAGGGCATGACCGACACCACGTCGCCCGCGCTCATCGAACGAGCGGGCATCGAGATCATCCCCGAGTCGCAGCGCACGGCGCAGCCGCGCGATCTGTTCTGGCCGTGGTTCGCCGCCAACGTCTCCGTGTTCGGCATGTCATACGGCTCGTTCGTGCTGGGCTTCGGCATCTCGTTCTGGCAGGCGACGCTGGTGTCGATCATCGGCATCGTGGTGTCGTTCCTGCTGTGCGGGCTCATCGCGATCGCCGGCAAGCGCGGCTCGGCGCCGACCATGGTGCTCTCGCGCGCCGCGTTCGGCGTGCACGGGCAGAAGGTGCCCGGCGTCGTGTCGTGGCTGACCTCGATCGGCTGGGAGACGTTCCTGGCGATCATGGCGGTGCTCGCCACGGCCACCGTCATCACGCAGCTCGGCGGTCCGGGTGACAGCGTCGCCCTGAAGATCATCGCCACCATCGTCGTCGCGGCGCTCATCGTCGCCGCCTCGGTGCTCGGGTACCACACCATCATGAAGATGCAGTCGGTGCTGACCTGGGTCACCGGCGCCGTCACGATCCTCTACATCGTCCTCGCGAGCAGCCGCATCGACCTGGGCGCAGTCATGTCGCTCCCCGATGGAAGCATCGGCGCGGTCATCGGCGCGCTGGTCATGGTCATGACCGGGTTCGGGCTGGGCTGGATCAACATCGCCGCCGACTGGTCGCGCTACCAGAAGCGCACCGCGTCCGACGGCGCGATCGTCTTCTGGAACACCTTCGGCGGCGCGATCGCGCCGGTGATCCTGGTCATCTTCGGTCTGCTGCTCGGCGGCTCCGACCCGAAGCTGATGGACGCCGTCGGCGCCGACCCGATCGGCGCGCTCGCCAGCATCCTGCCGATCTGGGTTCTCGTGCCGTTCCTGCTCACCGCCGTGCTCGCGCTCGTCTCGGGGGCCGTGCTCGGCATCTACTCGTCGGGACTCACGCTGATCAGCCTCGGCATCCGCATCCCCCGGCCGGCAGCCGCCGGGATCGACGGCGTCATCCTCACCCTCGGCACGATCTACGTCGTGTTCTTCGCCGCCGACTTCCTCGGCCCGTTCCAGTCGTTCCTCATCACGCTCGGCGTGCCGCTGGCCGCGTGGGCGGGCATCCTCATCGCCGACATCCTGCGTCGCCGACGCGACTACGACGAGGCCGCACTGTTCGATTCGAACGGCCGCTACGGCGCGTGGGACTGGACCTCGATCGGCACCATGGTCGTCACGTCGATCATCGGCTGGGGTCTGGTCGTCAACCTGTTCGCCGAGGATGCGGCATGGAACAACTGGCAGGGCTACCTGCTGCCGCTCATCGGCGGAAAGGACGGCGAGTGGGCGTATGCGAACCTCGGCGTCTTCGTCGCCCTGGTGCTCTCGTTCGTGGTCACGTGGTTCGCACGCGCCGGGCGGATCCGCCGTCAGGAGCAGGCGTGACGGATCAGTGGCTGGTCGTCATCGACCCGCAGAACATCTTCGCCTCGCCGGAATCGGAGTGGGGGTCGCCGTTCTTCGCCGAGGCGATGCAGAACATCGCGCATCTCGCCGAACGGTTCGGCGAGCGCGTGCTGGTGACCCGATGGATGCCGACCGCCGACCGCACCACGTCGTGGGGCGAGTACTACACGGCGTGGCCGTTCGCCGACCAGCCGCCCACCGACGAGCTCTACGACCTCGTTCCCGCGGCGCGCGGTCTGTCATCGCACCCGACTCTCGACCTGCCGACGTTCGGCAAGTGGGGCGGTGAGCTCGAGGCGATCGTCGGACGCGGCGCGCACGTCGTGCTCGCCGGCGTCTCGACCGACTGCTGCGTGCTGTCGACGGCGCTGGCCGGGGCGGATGCCGGTGCGCACCTCACCGTCGCGACCGACGCCTGCGCGGGTTCGACGGCCGAGAACCACGCCGCCGCAGTGCACGTGATGGGGCTCTACCCGCCGCAGATCGCACTGCGGACGACGGCGGAGATCCTGGGCTGACCCTTCGGCAGGCTCAGGGACCCAGGGTGGCTCAGGGGCCCAACGTAGGGGCGAGGTCAGGGCTGCCAGGCGTGCACGGGCTCGCCCGAGTGCATGCGCTGCAGGTAGTCGTCGAGCATCCCGTGCAGCGCCTGCTCCCGCGACTCGCCCGCCGCCTCCCGGGCTGCGACGTTCGCACGCTGCCAGGTGGCCCCGTTGCGGCCGGTGACGCAGCGCTGCTCGATGATGCCGAGGTACCTCTCGCGCGCCGCGGTCGAGACGCCGTAGGCCTCGAGCCCCTCCGCGGCGAGCGGCAGCAGCCGGCGCAGCACCAGCTCGCGCGGTCCGACCCACCCCAGCTCGGGCCAGTACAGCTGCGACTCGATGCCCTGCCGCGCCGCGGCGTGCAGGTTCTCGTGCGCGGCGTCGAAGGTCATCTGGCTCCACAATGGACGCTCGCTGCTGGCGAGGGTGTGCAGCAGCCCGTAGTAGAACGCGGTGTCGGCCAGGGCATCCGCCATCGACGGCGATGCGGGCAGCACCCGATTCTCGAGTCGCAGGTGGCAGCCGCCGTCCTGCGTGTCGTAGATGGGGCGATTCCAGCGGTAGACCGTGCCGTTGTGCATCCGCAGCTCGCTCAGATCGGGCGCAGTGCCTGATCTGAGCGTCTCGAGCGGGTCCTGGTCGGAGCTCTCCGGCAGCAGGGCCGGGAAATAGCGCGAGTTCTCTTCGAAGAGGTCGAAGATCGACGTGATCCATCGCTCGCCGAACCACACGCGCGGGCGCACGCCCTGATTCTTCAGCTCCTGCGAGCGCGTGTCGGTCGCCTGCTCGAACATCGGGATGCGCGTCTCGTGCCACAGGGCGCGGCCGGCGAAGAACGGCGAGTTGGCGGCGAGCGCCACCTGCACGCCGGCGATCGCCTGCGCCGCGTTCCAGTGCGCGGCGAAGTCCTCGGGCTTGACCTGCAGGTGCAGCTGCATCGACGTGCACGCGGCCTCGGGCACGATCGTGTCGCAGATGATGTCGAGGTCTTCCGGGTGGGCGGTATCGGTGAGGGGGACACCGTCGAGGCGCAGCTCGATGTCCTCGCCGCGCGCGGTGAGGATCTGCTGCCCGAGCATCTTGTAGCGCGGCTCCCTCGACAGCCAGCGCTCGGTGAAGTGCGTCTCGTCGAGAGTGGGCAGCATGCCGATCATCGCGAGATCGCTGCCCGCGCTGTGGGCGCGCTCGTCGGCGGCGGAGAACGCCGAGCCCAGCACCTTCTCGAGCTCGGTGAGGCTGTCACCGCCGAGCGGCCTGGGTGCCACGTTGATCTCGACGTTGAACCGTCCGAGCTCGGTCTGGAAGGCCGGGTTCGCGATGGCCTCCAGCACCTGCTCGTTGGTCATGGCGGGGTTGCGGTCGCCGTCGACGAGGTTCAGTTCGAGCTCCAGCCCCAGCTGCGGCTGCGACGCCTCTTCGAACCAGCCGTCGCCGAGCATGAGTTCGAGCGCCTCCAGTCCGCGCTGCACCTGCTCCCGGAACCGAGCGCGGTCCTGCCGGGTGAACCGCTGTGAGCTGATGCTGTCTCCCATGCTCGGAAGAATATCCGCTGCCGCTCGATCACCTCGGGTCGGACGGCGCCCCTTGCCGATGCGGGCGGTGGGTGCTAGCCAAGGGCAGTTTCACTATTGTGACGACCGACACGAAACTGATACGTTTCCCGCATGGCCGCAGCCGACAATGAACGCCCCCTCGAAGACGGCATCGTCACCGACCTCAAGGATCGGATGACGTACGGCTCGTACCTCGACCTGGACCGGCTGCTCGGCGCACAGCATCCGGTCTCGCAGCCCGAGCACCACGACGAGATGCTGTTCATCATCCAGCACCAGACGACCGAGCTGTGGCTCAAACTCGTGCAGCACGAGCTGGGCACCGCCCGCGACCGCCTGGCCGGCGACGACCTGCGCTCGGCACTCAAGCACATCGCGCGGGTGAAGCACATCCAGGAGGTGCTGACCCAGCAGTGGTCGGTGCTCGCCACGCTCACCCCCACCGAGTACGCGCAGTTCCGGGGCGACCTCGGCAACTCGTCGGGGTTCCAGTCGGTGCAGTACCGCGCGGTCGAGTTCGCCCTCGGCAACAAGAACGAGCGGATGCTCGGCGTGTTCCGCGACCATCCCGAGAACCTCGCGATGCTCACCGCCGAGTGGGAGCGCCCCACCCTGTACGACGAATTCCTGCGGTACGCGTCCCGGCGCGGCCTGCCGATCCCCGCCGAGGTGCTCGAGCGCGACGTGCGTCAGCCCTACCGCGAGCATCCCGAGCTCGTCGCCGCGATCCGCGAGATCTACGAGAACCCGCACGAGCACTGGGACCTCTACGAGGCGTGCGAAGAGCTCGTCGACGTCGAGGACAACTTCCAGTTCTGGCGCTTCCGGCATCTGCGCACCGTCACCCGCACGATCGGCATGAAGGTCGGCACGGGCGGCTCGAGTGGCGTGAGCTTCCTGCAGCGCGCGCTCGATCTCACCTTCTTCCCCGAGCTGTACAGCGTGCGCACCGAGATCGGCCGCTGAATGCGGGCGGTGACGTTCTTCGACGGCGAGGCGATGCGCGAGGGCACCCTCGACGTACACTCCCCGGCCCCTGACCGTCTCGGCTCCCGGGCCCCTGAGCTTGCCGAAGGGCCGCCGCCCGCCGGAACCCCCCGCCTCGAGGGCGTGATCACGGGTCTGTTCACCGACCATCACGTGCACCTGCAGCTGGTCGACCCGGCCCTGCTGCCGGCGTCGCGGCTCGGCCGGGTGGTCGATCTGGGCGCGGATCCGGAGTGGATCGCCGAGGCGCCGCGCAGCCCCGTCGTCGAGTACGCCGGGCCGTTCCTCACTGCGCCCGGCGGCTATCCGTCGGATCGCGCGTGGGCTCCGACCGGTTCGGTGCGGGAGATCGTGGATGCCGCGCACGCGGCGCGCACGGTCGACGAGCTGGCGGCCGCCGGCGTCTCGCTGATCAAGGTCGTCGCGCGCGGCGACGCGGGCCCGGTGCTCGACGACGATG
>NZ_DAMDLU010000080.1:0-13275 GCF_032084865.1 Microbacterium sp. | reverse complement strand
GGGGTCGGCGCCTTGGACGATGCGGAGGCGGACTTGGCCGCCGGCTTCGCCTCGGTCTTCTCGGCCGGCTTCGCGTTGGGGTCGGCCTCGATCGCAGCGCGCAGCTTGCGCGCCACGGGGGGCTCCACCGTCGAAGACGGGCTCTTCACGAACTCGCCGAGCTCCTTGAGCTTCGCGAGCGCGAACTTGCTGTCGACGCCGAGTTCAGCGGCGATCTCGTGCACACGTGGTTTGGCAGCCACAATTCTCCTGTCTGGGTCGGTCCGCCCAGGCAGGGCAGACCACTAGTCGCGGACGGGTCTCATTTCGAGCCGTTCACTTTGTTTCCATAGCCGTTCAGCCTTTGTTCCGGTGGAAGTGCCGTTGGATGGTCTGCGCGTCCTCCGCCTCGGGGAATCCGATGGACGGCGGCACGCGGAGTGCTCGTGCGAAGGCCCGTCGCCGCAGAGCGGTGTCGAGGCACTCGGGCGAGGGATGCAGCCACGCGCCCCTCCCCGGCAGAGCAGCCCGCTCGTCTATGACGAGCAGGTCGTTCTGCACGACCACCCTGATCAGGGCGGATCGAGAGGCACGATCGCGGCAGCCTACGCACGTTCGTACAGGATCCATCTTACACCTCGGCGCATCGACCGATGCCCGCCGCACCGCGAGCGGGCAGGTCGGCGCGGTTCACTCCATCACGCTGTCGGGCTGGATGTCGATCTTCGCGCCGGTGAGCTTGGCGGCGAGGCGGGCGTTCTGCCCCTCCTTGCCGATGGCGAGCGACAGCTGGTAGTCGGGCACGAGCGCGCGGACGGCCTTGGTGGTGGCGTCGAGCACGAACGCCGACGTGACCTTCGCGGGCGACAGAGCATGCGCGACGAAGGTCGCGAGGTCGGGGTGGTGGTCGACGATGTCGATCTTCTCCCCCGCGAGCTCTTCGGTGACCGCGCGGACGCGACGGCCCATCTCGCCGATGCAGGATCCCTTGGCGTTCACCGACGGGTCGTTCGCCTTAACGGCGATCTTGGTGCGGTGCCCGGCCTCTCGGGCGAGCGAGACGATCTCGACGAGGCCGCCGGCGATCTCGGGCACCTCGAGGGCGAACAGCTTGCGGACGAGACCCGGGTGGGTGCGCGAGACGGTGATCTGCGGGCCCTTGGCCCCCTTGGCGACGCTGGTGACGTAGACGCGCAGGCGGCGCCCGTGCGTGTACTCCTCACCCGGCACCTGCTCCTCGGGCGGGAGGATCGCCTCGACGCTGCCGAGGTCGACGTGGATCATGCGCGGGTTGGGTCCCTGCTGGATGACGCCGGCGACGATGTCGCCCTCCTTGCCCCGGAACTCTCCGAGCACGGCGTCGTCGGCGATGTCGCGAAGACGCTGGCTGATGACCTGCTTGGCGGCGTACGCGGCGATGCGTCCGAAGTCCTCGGGAGTGGTCTCCTCCTCGCCGATGACCGCGCCCTCGTCGTCCTGCACGGGCTGCAGCACCGCGACGTGACCGGTCTTGCGGTCGAGCTCGACGCGCACGCCGGGCGGGACGGATCCGTCTTCCGAGACGTGCTTTCCGTAGGCGGTGAGGATGGCCTGCTCGATGATGGACACGAGTTCGTCGAAGGGAATCGCCTTCTCCTTCTCGATTCCGCGCAGCAGTGCGAGTTCGATATCCATCAGCGGTCTCCTCTATTCAGCTCTCACCGCGGACAGATGCTCCGCGGACATCAGACAAGAATACCCGATCCGCCTTTGTCCGGCGAAGGGCCGGGAGCACGCCGGCGTGGCCGCGGCGCACGCGATACTGGGAGCCATGGAGCGATTCGACACGGTCGTCGTCGGCGCCGGCATGGCCGGTCTCACCTGCGCGCGGATGCTGGCGGATGCCGGCCGCGACGTCGTCGTGCTCGAGGCTCGTGACCGGGTCGGAGGCCGGATGCTCACAGACCGCACGGCCGGGTTCCCGGTCGACCTCGGCGCCTCCTGGATCCACGGCATCCACGCATCGCCGCTGTGGGAGCTGGTGCAGGCGCTCGGCCTTCCCACGAAGGAGTTCACCGTGGGCAGCTTCCAGGTCGGCGGCCGCCCCATGGAGCACTTCGACGGGGCGGGCCGCCGGATGGACGCCGAGGCGTCGGCGCAGTGGACGAGCGACGTGCAGGCGGTCGACCGGGAGCTGGTCCCGGTGATCGCCCGCTCCTCCCCCGGTGACAGCTACCTCGACGTCACCGAGCGCGCGTTGGATGCGTCGGGCCTGTCGCCGGAGCGGATCGACGAGATCCGGGAGTTCTTCCGGCACCGTGTCGAGGAGCAGTGCGGGGCGTGGATCGGCGACCTGGGCGCGCACGGACTGGACGAGGATGCCATCGACGGCGACGAGGTCATCTTCCTGCGCGGGTACGACGAACTCCCCGCGCGGATCGCGGCCGGGCTCGACATCCGACTCGGCACGACCGTCACGCGCGTGCGCCGTTCGAGCCATGGCCTCGTCGTCAGTGCCGACGCCGCCGAGTGCACGGCGAAGACCGTCGTCGTGACGGTTCCGCTCGGTGTGCTCAAGTCCGGCGCGATCGAGTTCGACCCGCCTCTGCCCGACCACGTCGCCGGTCCGATCGAAAGGCTCGGCATGGGCGTGTTCAACAAGATCTTCCTGCAGTTCCCCGAGCGGTTCTGGCAGGACGACAGCTACGTGATCCGGGCGCTCGGCGAGGCCGGCGAGCGCTGGCACTCTTGGTACGACGTGTCGGCGATCAGCGGCATCCCGACGCTGTTGACGTTCGCTGCAGGTCCCCTGGGTCGGCATCTGCAGGACCTCACCGACGACGAGATCGTCACGGACGTGCTCATGGCGCTGCGCGCCCTGTACGGGGATGCCGTGGGCGAGCCGATCGCGCAGTGGGTGACCCGCTGGGGCCAGGACCCGCTCGCGGCAGGATCGTACTCGTACATCGCGACCGGCTCGTCCCACCAGGACCATGAGGCGCTCGCCGGCCCCGTCGACGACAATCTGCACTTCGCGGGCGAGGCGACCTGGGGCGACGAGCCGGCGACCGTCGGCGCCGCGTACGCCTCCGGGCATAGAGCGGCCGAGAGCATCCTCGGGCATCCGGTCGACAGAGCGGCCTTCGCCGCCGCCGTCGTCGCGCGCGGGGCGCGACCGGTCGGCTGACGATGCTCAGTTCGCGGAGGGCAGCTCGTTGATCGCGCGGATCAGCGCGTAGAGCTGACCGACGCTGCGCTGCTCGAGGTGCAGCACCAGGCGGGGCAGCTCGATCACGTCACCCGCCGTGCGCTCGACGTCGAGCGGCTCGGTACGCTCGATGCGACCGTACGCGCACAGGTGACCGAAGCGCTCGTTGAGGCTCTCGATCTCGGCATCCGTCGGAGCGTGCACCAGTCGCAGCACCAGCAGATCCCCCACCCAGCGCAGCGAGTCGTAGTTGCGCCAGAACCCCGTGACGCTGGCAGCCGCCTCGTCGACCGAGTCGGTGATCAGCACCCGGTCGAGATCGTGCGGTGAGATGACCCCGGCCGGCGCGAGGTGCTCGTCGACGAAGCGCTTCAGACCGCCCCAGAAGGTGCCGTTCGGGGCATCCAGCAGCACGATCGGCATCGGCTCGGCCTTGCCGGTCTGCTGCAGGGTGAGCAGCTCGAACATCTCGTCCATGGTGCCGAAGCCGCCGGGCAGGCAGATGAATCCGCGCGACTCCTTGATCAGCATGAGCTTGCGAGTGAAGAAGTACTTCATCGCCACGACCTGCGTGCTCTCCGCGACGATCGTGTTCGCGCGCTCCTCGAACGGCAGGCGGATCGAGACGCCCAGAGACATCTTCGAACCCGCTCCTTCGGCCGCCGCCTGCATGATCCCGGGTCCGGCGCCGGTGACCACCATCCATCCGTCGTCGGCGAGTGCCGAGGCCACGTCGCGGGCCTGCAGGTACAGCGGGTCGTCCTCACCCGTGCGCGCGGAGCCGAACACGGTCACCTTGGGCACGTGGTGGAAGGGCTGGAAGAGGCGGAACGCCAGGTGCATCTCCTGCAGTGCGGCCGATGCGATCTTCAGATCGAGCCGGTCGGTGCTCTCCTGCCCCAGCGACAGCGAGGTCTGCAGCAGCCGGGCGATGAGACCCCGCTCGGTGCGGATGCCGGCCTCGTCGAGGAGCGCGGTGATCTGCTGGCGCAGGTCTTCGTCAAGCGTGGCGTCCGTCATGCCTCCACCCTTGCACACCGCACCGTCGACACGGCCCGCACGCGCTCACGCTCGTGCGGATGCCTCGATGAGGTCTGCTGCGGCCGCGGCGCCGCCGAGATCGCGCAGCTGCCGTCCCACCTCGGCGGCCGCCGTCGCGTACGAGTCGTCGCCGAGAACCCGGTCGACGGCCGCGCCGACCGCCGCCGCTGTCGGCGTGCCGGTGCGCAGGTCGATCCCCGCACCGCTCCACGCGACGCGGGCGGCGACCTCGGGCTTGTCGAGATCGCCGCCGGCGATGACGAGCGGGATGCCGTGACTGAGCAGCGCGAGAGTTCCACCCCACCCGCCGTTGGTGATCGCGAGATCCACTCTCGGCAGCAGCTGCGAGAACGGGACGAATCCCGCCACGCGAGCGTCGACTGGCACGGGGAACGGCAGCGAATCGCGACCCGGGATGCCCGTGGTCGCGACGACCATGACGTCGCGACCATCCAGCGCCTGCAGTGCAGGACGCAGCAGGTCGCTCGGGTCGATGTTCTGCGTGCCCTGGGTCACCAGCACGACGCGCCGGCCGTCGAGGTCATCCCACCATCCCGGCAGCGCGAGGTCGTCCGGATGCCGCCCGCGGAGCTCGCCGACGAACCTCAGGTGCGAGGGTCGATCGGCTCGTCCGTAGTCGAGCCGCGGCGAACCGCTTGCGGCGATCGAGGTCGGAGAGAACACCACGCGCTCCAGGGTGCGTCCGGTCGCTCTGATGCCCACGGCTCTCTCGGCCTCGCCGAGCGCTTTGACCAGCGGACGTGTCAGCGCCGGCACGAGGGCGCGAAGCACGGCATCCCTGGTCTTCGAGATCGGGCCGGTGCCGGGGGCGATCCCCATCCCGCTGGGCGGACCGGCCGGCCCGACGAGGTTGAGCGGCAGCACTCCGATCGTCGTCCAGGGCATCTCGCCTCGTTCGCTGAACAGCGCCGCGCCGACCGACGTCTCGTCGGCGGCGAGCGCCTGCCACGGTTCCCGGTCCCACTCCGCCTGCAGGTCGGCGACCTGTGCGGGAGCGGTGCGGATGAAGCAGTCGACCATGTTGACGAGCAGCTGCGCGAAGCCCTTCTTGCCGACCAGGCGCGGGAAGGTGGCCGGCAGGTCGTTCTCGTCGAAGTCGGGCGCGCGGTCCCACGGGATCAGGCGCGCCCCGGCCCGCTCGACCCGCTGACGATGCCGGGAGCCGGTGTAGAAGCGCACGTCATGGCCGCGATGCACCAGCTCTGCGGCGACCGCCGCCAGCGGCGCGACGTGCCCGGTGAAGGGCATCGCGGTCAGCAGAAACCGGCTCATGGGTCGATTGTGGCCTCACCGAGCGCAACGATCCACCGTGGCACCACGGAGAACCGCCCGGCGGGTGAGCGCGTGACTCAGCGGGTGAGCCGGGCGACGGCCTCATCGGCCGGCAGCGACTCCCGCTCGCCGGTGGCGCGGTCCCACAGCTCGACCTGCCCGTCGGCGGCACCGCGTCCGACGATCACGATCTTCGGCACGCCCACGAGCTCGGCGTCGCCGAACTTCACACCGGGCGACACCTTGACGCGGTCGTCGTAGAGCACCTCGAGGCGAGCGGCCTCGAGCCGATTCGCGATGTCGGAGGCTGTGTCGAAGGCGACCTGGTCGCGACCGGCGGCGACGACCTGCACATCGAACGGCGCGACCGACGCCGGCCAGATCAGGCCCCGCTCGTCGTTGTTCAGCTCTGCGATGATCGCCAGGATGCGGGTGACGCCGATGCCGTACGATCCCATCGTGACGGTGACGAGCTTGCCGTTCTGGTCGAGCACCTTCAGCCCGAGCGCCTCGGCGTACTTCCGGCCGAGCTGGAAGACGTGGCCGATCTCCATGCCGCGGGCGAGCGAGACCGGTCCCGATCCGTCGGGTGCGGGGTCGCCGTCGCGGACGTTCGCGATCTCGACCGTGCCGTCTGCGGTGAAGTCGCGGCCGGCGACGACGGTGTGCGCGTGCTTCCCGTCGATGTTCGCACCGGTGATCCAGCGGGTGCCATCGGCGACGCGGGGATCGACCAGGTACCGGATGCCCGTGGCCGACTCCTCACCGAGCACGGGCCCGGTCTCGGACCACGGGCCGATGTATCCGCGCACGAGCAGCGGGTGCCGCTCGAAGTCGGCGTCGGTGGCAGCCTCGACCTCGGCGGGCGCGAAGGCGACCTCCGCGCGCTTGAGATCGACGTCCCGGTCGCCGGGGATGCCGACGATCACGAGCTCTCGGGAGCCGTCGAGGTGCGTCAGCGCGAGCACAACGTTCTTCAGCGTGTCGGCGGCGGTGTACTCCCCGTCGAGCACGGCGTTGCTGTGGGCGACGAGCGTGTCGATGGTGGGGGTGCCGGGCGAGTCGAAGATCGCCGCCGCTTCCACGCCGTCCCAGCCGACGGCATCCGGAGCGGTGGTGGTGTACGCCTCGACGTTGGCGGCGTAGCCGCCCTCGCTGCGCACGAAGGTGTCTTCGCCGACGGGCGTCGGGTGCAGGAACTCCTCGCTTCGCGAGCCGCCCATCGCGCCGGCATCCGCCTGCACGATCGCGTACTCGAGGCCGAGTCGCTGGAAGATGCGCTCGTAGGCGTCGCGCTGCGCCATGTAGCTGGCGTCGAGGCCCTCGTCGGAGGCGTCGAAGGAGTAGGCGTCCTTCATCGTGAACTCGCGACCGCGCAGCAGCCCTGCGCGAGGACGCGCCTCGTCGCGGTACTTGTCCTGGATCTGGTAGAGCGTCAGCGGCAGGTCCTTGTACGAGGAGTACAGGTCCTTCACGAGCAGGGTGAACGCCTCTTCGTGGGTGGGCGCGAGCAGGTAGTCGCCGCCCTTGCGGTCCTGCAGCCGGAACAGCAGGTCGCCGTACTCGTCCCACCGTCCGGTGGCCTCGTACGCCTCGCGGGGCATCAGCGCAGGGAAGTGCACCTCCTGAGCGCCCGCCGCGGTCATCTCCTCGCGGATCACGGTCTCGATCCTTGCCTTCACGCGCAGGCCCAGCGGCAGCCATGCGAAGATGCCCGCGGCCTGCGGACGGATGTATCCGGCGCGGATCAGCAGCTTGTGGCTGGCGACCTCGGCGCCGGCCGGGTCTTCGCGCAGCGTGCGGAGGAAGAAGTTCGAGAGACGAGTGACCACGGGGCAAGTCTAGTGACCCGCGCTCACTCGTCTCGTCGGGTCAGTTCAGCGCTCGGGTGCCCTCCGGGATCACGCCGTTCGCATACAGGTCGGTGGCGAGGTCCTGCAGCGCCGTGAGCGCGACGCGCTGCGTCGTCGGGCCGTAGGAGATGCGCGAGACTCCGAGCGCCTCGTACTCGGCCGCTGTGAGCGCCCCCGGCAGGCCGATGACACTGACCTTGTTGTGGCCGATGCCTTCGACGAGGGTTCGGGTGGCATCCGCGTCGAGGACGCCGGGCACGAATACGGCGGTGGCCCCTGCGTCGATGAACGCACGGCCGCGCTCGACCGCATCAGCCAGCTTGTCGGCGAGCGGCTTGTCGCCGCCGCGCACGATCGCATCCGTGCGGGCGTTGAGCGCGAACGGCACGCCCTCCGCCTGTGCGGCCTTGACGATCGCCTCGACCTTCGCGACGGACTCGGCGAACGGCGCCAGCCGATCTTCGATGTTCGCCCCGACCACGCCGACGCCGATCGCCCGTCGCGTGGTCTCGCCCGCGTCGCCGTATCCGTCGTCGAGGTCGGCGGTCACCGGCAGATCGACGCCGGCGGCGATACGTCCGACGAAGTCGATCATGAGGTCGCGCGGGATCTGACCGTCGGCGTAGCCGAAGGTCGCCGCGATCGAGTGACCGGCGGTGGCGAGGGCTTTCGTCTCGGGCAGCGCGGCGACGGCCTTGGCCGAGACGACGTCCCAGATGTTGACGACGCGCAGGATCTCCGGTGCGTCGTAGAGGTCGATGAGAGTGCGGGCCTTTTCAGCGTTCGTCATGTCCTCACGGTAGTGCGCGTGGCGCGGTGCGGGGCCGCTGTCACCCTAGATCTCCGGGGCTCTGCATAGGGTGGACCCATGCCTCAGCGTCGATCACACGTTTCGCCCTCCGCCGCGCAGAGCGAGCTCGCTGAGGCACTGACAGCGCTGCGCGAGGGGATCGAAGCGCCCGTCGAGTTCCCGCCCGAGGCGGTTGCCGAAGCCGAGGCGGCGAGCGCGCCGACGCCCGCGCTGGATCTGCGCGACGTGCCCTTCGCGACTCTCGACCCGCTGGGCTCGAAGGATCTCGACCAGGCGTTCCACCTCGAGCGCGTCGGCTCGGGTTACCAGGTGCGGTACGCGATCGCCGATGTGCCCGGCTTCGTGACGCCCGGTGGTGCCGTCGACGCGCAGGCCCGCCTACGCGGGCAGACCCTCTATCTCGCCGACGGGAACATTCCGCTGCATCCCCGGGTGCTGTCCGAGGATCGCGCGTCCCTGCTTCCGGATGCCGAGCGGCCGGCGCTCGTGTGGACGTTCACCCTCGACGCCGAGGGGTCGAAGACGGACTTCCGGCTCGAGCGCGCCCTGATCCGCTCGCGGGCGCAGCTCGACTACGTCTCGGCGCAGGCATCCGTCGACCGGGGTGAAGATGACCACCTCGCTCTGCTGCAGGAGATCGGCGAGCTGCGCCGCGCGCAGGAGGCCGAGCGCGGTGGCGCGAGCCTGAACCTGCCCGATGAGGAGGTCGTGCAGCGCGACGACGGCCGCTACGACATCGAGCGCCGCCACCCACTGGCCATCGAGGACTGGAACGCACAGCTGTCGCTACTGACGGGGATGGCAGCGGCCGAGCTGATGATCGACGCGAAGGTGGGCGTGCTGCGCACCATGCCGCAGCCGGATGAGCAGGCCTTCGCACGGTTCCGGCGGCAGACCCAGGCGCTGGGCCGACCGTGGAAGGACGGCCGGTACGGCGAGTACCTGCGCGCGCTCGACAAGACCGATCCGCTGACGCTACCCGTGCTGGAGGCTGCGGCGTCTCTGTTCTGCGGCGCGGGCTACGTCACCTTCGACGGCCGCCTCCCCGATGGCGATCTGATGCAGGCCGCCATCGGAGCACCCTACGCGCACGCCACCGCTCCCCTGCGCCGGCTGGTCGACCGGTGGTCACTGGCGATCTGCGAGGCCGTGTCGCAGGGCCGACCCGCGCCGGACTGGGCGCGCGAGTCACTCCCCCAGCTTCCCGGCCTCATGCAGCAGGCCGGGCAGCGTGCCTCCGAGCTGAACGCCGAGACGATCAACCGCGTCGAGGCGGCGCTGCTGCATCCGCTCGTCGGGACTCGGATCGACGCCACGGTCATCGAGCTGCGCGGCGAGGATCGCGCCGCGGTGCAGATCGCGGAGCCGGCCGTGACGGCATCCGCCCCGATCCCGGCTGGGACGACGCCCGGCGACACCGTGACGCTGACGCTGGAGAGCGTGGACGTCGCCAAGGGTGAGGTCCGATTCGCGGCCTGAGCCCGCTGCTCTGCCGCGGATGTCCGACGCGGGGTTGATCTTGTATCAGTCAGTCGCTACATTTTGTGTCAATCAATTGACTCATTGAGGCGGTGGCCATGAATGTCGTCCTGCTGATGGTGCTGGCGCTCAGCGTCGGGCCCGTCCTGATCGCCGCCGGCATCCGGTTCCTGCCGATGCGGGGTACGGTTCGGCCAGTTGGGCGGGCCGCGGTACTCACCCTGGTCGCCGGGCTGGTCCCGGCGATCGGTGCCGTCCTGTCGCTGTTCGGCTCGTGGATTCCCCTCATCCCACTGAATCCCGACCTGGGATGGCGGGCCGCCACCCCACTCGTCCTCGGCGTCATCGCCGTGCTGCTGCTGATGGTTCCCCCACCCCGCGCGCGAGCCCGCGGCGCCGCGACGCTGTCGCGTCGGCGCATCGCACAGTTCGCACCGAAGCAGTGGATCTGGACCGTGGTGGTGCTCGCGTGCCTCGTGCTCGGCACGACCATCGCGGCGGGCGCAGCATCGACGCCGGACGAGTTCGGGCACTACACGATGTACTGGACATCGATGGGGACGTCGTCATTCGGCACCCACATCTACGGCTGGCATTTCTCCACACCGTCGCTGATCACGCTCGCCGTGCTTCTCGCCGGGGTGTTCGCCGCTCTGTTCCTGATCACTGCGGCCCCCTGGAACGACGACATCGAGACGGATGCCGCGGTGCGCCGCCTGCGCGCGACCAACATCCTCCGTGTCGCGACAGGTGTCGTGCTCATCCATCTGTCTGTGATCCTGCAGTCTCTCGGTGGCACAGCCGCCCTGCGCGGCGGGTCCGTGACCTCGGAACTGGGCACCGTGGCGATGGGCACATCGTTCGCTGCTCTGGCGCCCGCGCTGACCTGGAGCGGCATCGCAGCATTCGTCATCGGCCTTACGGCATGCTTCATCACCGCGCTGACGGCGATCCCGGCGCGGCGCGTCGCGGCCACGACACGATCATGATCATCACGCTCTCTCCCACCGGCGGCACGCCCGCCGAGCAGGTGCACGGACAGCTGCGCGGGCTGATCGCCACCGGCGCTCTCGCGGGCGGCGAGCGGCTTCCGTCGGTGCGCCAGCTGGCATCCGACCTGGGCATCGCGACCGGAACCGTGGCGAAGGCCTATCGCCAGCTGGAGGAGGAGGGTCTCGTCGTCTCCCGCGTCGGCGCGGGCACGCGTGTCAGCAGGACCGCGAGCACGGTGTCGCAAGCGGTGGTGGATGCCGCCCGGGCGCTTGCTTCCGCCGCCCGGCGCGACAACATGTCGGCCGAGGATGCCGAACGCGTGCTGCGCGCAGTCTGGTGAGCGCGCTGTCGGTCATCTCAGGCGGGCGTGACCGTCGTCGTCATGACGAGCAGCTGCGGATCGCTGAGGTCGAGCGACACCGTGATCGACGCGAACTCGGCCAGCGACCGCACGTGCGTGCCACCGCACAGGAATCCGACCTCGCCATCGGGCAGAGTGCAGGTCCAGGTGCGCCGGTCGATGATGCTCGGCCCGTCGACGTCGATGCGGCTCCCGCCCGCCGCGGCGACCCACTCGGCGAGCAGATCGTTGATGCGGTGCGTGCGCTCGGTGAGCGTGGCGGCGAACCCCTCGGAGTCGAAGCCTGCCTTGCGCAGGCTCTTGCCCAGGCGATACTCGTCGACGCTTCCGTCGGCGTGGATGCGGCTGGACTGGTTCGCCTTCCCCTCGAAGTCGGGATTGCCGAGGGGGTCGGTGCCGATCTCCTTGCGCCACAGGTCGGCCAGCGCCGCGTCGAGGGCGAGGGATGCCAGGTGGCACGCGGTGTGCCCTCGGCTCAGTGAGACCCGGTGATCGGCGTCCACCGTCAGCGTGACGCGCGCACCGACGGCGATGTCCGCGGGGATCGCCCCCTCGGTGCGGTGGCCGACCATCCACGTCCAGCCCTGGCCGCCGCGCTTCACGGGGATGTCGGAGCCGACAGCCAGCACTCCTTCGTCACTGATCGCGGCCATCACGGCTTCGGTCACGCGCACCCGCACGTCGCCGATGGTGATCGCGCCGGAATCTCCCGGCTGGTCCGGCCAGGTGTGGTCGACGGGATGGAACGGGGTCGCGTCGACCACGACGATCGAGGCCGCCTGGTCGACGAGAAGCACCTCGCCTTCGCCGGCCAGGGCGCCATCGGGGAACGAGACGAGCGTCGACTGCATGGATTCTTCCTGACGCGTCAGCCGGTGATGACCTGGGCGGTGCCGAGCGGGGCGTCGGAGCCCATCTCGGCGGCGATGCGGTTGGCTTCTTCGATGAGCGTGGCGACGATGTCGGCCTCGGGCACGGTCTTGATGACCTCTCCCTTGACGAAGATCTGCCCCTTGCCGTTGCCCGATGCGACGCCGAGGTCCGCCTCGCGCGCTTCGCCGGGGCCGTTCACGACGCAGCCCATCACGGCGACGCGCAGCGGGACGGTCATGTCCTTGAGGCCCTCGGTCACGTCATCGGCGAGCGAGTAGACGTCGACCTGCGCGCGACCGCACGACGGGCACGACACGATCTCGAGCTTGCGCTCGCGCAGGTTCAGCGACTGCAGGATCTGGTGGCCGACCTTCACCTCTTCAGCCGGGGGCGCCGAGAGCGACACTCGGATGGTGTCGCCGATGCCCTCGCCCAGCAGGATGCCGAACGCCGTGGCGCTCTTGATCGTGCCCTGGAACGCCGGACCGGCCTCGGTCACGCCGAGGTGCAGCGGCCAGTCACCGCGCTCGGCCAGCTGGCGGTACGCCTTGACCATCACGACGGGGTCGTTGTGCTTGACCGAGATCTTGAAGTCGTGGAAGTCGTGCTCCTCGAAGAGCGACGCCTCCCACACCGCGCTCTCGACGAGCGCCTCGGGGGTCGCCTTGCCGTACTTCTCGAGCAGTCGCGGGTCGAGCGAGCCGGCGTTCACGCCGATGCGCAGCGACACGCCCGCATCCTGCGCGGCCTTGGCGATGGCGCCCACCTGATCGTCGAACTTGCGGATGTTGCCCGGGTTGACGCGCACCGCCGCACAGCCGGCGTCGATCGCCTGGAACACGTACTTCGGCTGGAAGTGGATGTCGGCGATCACCGGGATCTGGCTCTTCTTCGCGATGATGTGCAGCACATCGGCGTCGTCCTGCGACGGCACGGCGACGCGGACGATCTCGCAGCCGGAGGCCGTGAGCTCGGCGATCTGCTGCAGTGTGCCGTTGATGTCGGTGGTCTTCGTCGTCGTCATCGACTGGACGCTGACGGGGGCGTCGCCGCCGACCAGGACCTTGCCGACCCGGATCTGACGGGACTTGCGACGTGGGGCGAGGACTTCGGGGATGCGCGGCATCCCAAGATTCACTGCAGGCACCCCTCCAGGCTACCGCCGCCGGATCGGCGCGGGCTGGAAGTCGGCCGCCTCGTGTCCGGGGCAAGATCTGCCGCGATACAGGTGTGGACATATTCGAATCTTTGTTCTATACTGGTGTGGTGATCATCGATGAGGAGTTCGGCTCGATCCCGCGGTCTGCGGGTGATGTGCTGGGTGTTCTTCTCGATGATGTGACGTGCTCTGAGGTGGATGCGAACCGGTATGCGGCCCGTCAGGCGCAACGGGTGGTGGAGGCGG
>NZ_DAMDLU010000079.1:0-13290 GCF_032084865.1 Microbacterium sp. | reverse complement strand
CGGCATCCGCCCGCTCTTTCGCGTACAGCGGTGTCAGCGAGGGTCGTTCCACGACCAGATGTCATCGCCGCGCAGCGTGGCATCCGCCCCGCCGTCGTCGTAGATGACCTGACCGGCCAGGTGGGTGTTCTCGACCCCGGTCAGCCAGATCAGCAGGGACGCGATCGACTCCGGCGGCTGGTGGCTGTTCAGCGGCATCGGCACGGCGGCGTCGACCATCGCGCGCCCCTCGTCGGTGGCGAGCAGCTGCTCGGTCATCGGGGTGAGCACGGTGCCGGGGGCGACCGCGTTGAGCGGGATGCCCGCACCCGCCCACTCGGGCGAGATGGAGCGACGGCGCACCCAGCGCGACAGGGCGCGCTTCGACGCCGGGTACACCTGGTACGCCTCGGCCGGTCCCTTCGCGGTCAGCTGCTCGGCGATCGCGAGCGTCGCCGCCTCGTCGCCCGAGAGCGCCGCGTCGACCAGCTCGGGCGGGCTCGGCTGCAGCGACGCCATCGACGAGACCACGGCGGCGCGCGGTGCGTCGGAGCGCTCGAGAGCCGGACGCAGCGCCTCGAGCAGCTCGGTCACGCCGAAGTAGTTGACCGAGAGCGTCTTCGCGATGGGGGCCGAGATGCCTGCGCACGCGATCACCGCGTCGAGGGTTCCGCCGGCGAGGTCGATCGCGGCAGCGGCGGCCGACTGGCGGCCCTCCGCCGTGCTGAGATCGGCCTCGATGTCGGCGTCGCGCAGATCGATGCCGATCACCTGGGCGCCGCGGTCGCGCAGCAGCCGCGCGGTGGTCTCGCCGGTGACGCCCAGCCGCGCGACGAGGTCGGCGAGCTGTGCGGCCAGGGCGGTGGCGTCGGCGGTCGAGTGGTCGCGCAGCGCGTGTCGCATCATCCGGATGCCCTGCGCGAGCAGTCGCCGATGAGCGGCTGCGCCCTCGCCGGAGAGGCTGACGATGCTCGCCCGGCCGTCGCGCGGATCCGGTTCGCGGGTGATCATCCCGGCGCGCTCGAGGCGGGTCAGCTGCTTGCTGACGGTCGGCCGGCTGGTGTGCATCGCCTCGGCGAGATCGCCGGCGCGCAGCGGGCCGTGCAGGCCCAGGATGTACAGCGCCGAGACGTCCGCAGCATCGACGGTGACACCGGCGCTCTGCGCGACAGAGCGCTGCACGCTCGGCGACGACCAGCGCGCGACGAGAAGCGTGAGCGCCTCCAGCAGCACGTTCTCCGGGGAGGGTGCATCAGCGGGCATGTCCCCACTCTACATCTAGTTGCCTGAGGCAATCATCTGGACATCGCGACTCCCAGCGATCATGCGGATTCACCGCAGGGCGGTCGCTCTAGTGTGGAGCCGTGACAGACTTCCTCGTCCGCCCCGCCCGCAGCACAGACGTCATCGCCATCCACGCTCTGCTGGAACCGCTCGTCGACCAGCGCATCCTGCTCGGCAAGGACCTCGCCGTGCTCTACGGCGCCGTGCAGGAGTTCGTCGTCGCCGAGGTCGACGGCCGGCTGATCGGCTGCGGCGCCCTGCACGTCATGTGGGAGGACCTGGGCGAGGTGCGCACCCTGCTCGTGCGCGACGAGTGCTTGCGCCACGGCGTCGGCCGCGCGATCGTCACCGACCTCGAGCACCGCGCCCGCCAGCTCGGGCTCACCCGGCTGTTCTGCCTCACCTTCGAGACCGAGTTCTTCTCGCGCCGCGGATTCGAGCCGATCGGCGAGCAGGTGGTCGACGCCGACGTGTACTCGCAGCTCCTGCGCAGCGGCGACGCCGGCGTGGAGGAGTTCCTGGATCTCGCCCACGTCAAGCCGAACACGCTCGGCAACACGAGGATGATCAAGCACCTGAATTAGCCTGGACTCATGCCCCGCCAGTCCGCCGCCGTCTACCGTCGCCGCCGGCTCGCGGTGATGCTGCTCCTCGTTCTCGTGTTCGCCGCCGTCGGCGGCGGGGTGTGGCTCGCGATCGCGAAGCCGTGGTCGGCCGCCGCGCCGACCGACCGCACGCCCACTCCGGATGCCGGGACGCCGACTGCAGGCGACACTCCCAGCGCGTCGCCGGACGCGAGCCCCGAGCCCTCCGAGACTCCCGGCATCGCCGCGTGCACCGCGGAGGACGTCACGGTGAGCGCGGTCACCGACGCCGACACCTACCCGGCCGAGGCGCTGCCGCAGCTGTCGATCTCGCTGACGAACAAGGGTGCCGCCGACTGCACGCTGAACGTGGGCTCGAGCACGCAGGCTTTCACCGTGAGCAGCGGAGACGACGTGTGGTGGCGCTCGACCGACTGCCAGTCCGAGTCGAGTGACATGATCGTGACCCTCGAAGCCGGCTCGTCCGTGACCAGCGCGACGCCGGTCGTCTGGGATCGCACGCGCTCCTCGCCTGAGACCTGCGAGGAGCAGAATCGCCCTCGCGCTCCGGGCGGCGGAGCCTCGTATCGCGTCGCCGTATCCATCGGCGGCTTCAGCAGCGAGACGCCCGAGCAGATCATGCTGCGCTGAGCGAAACCACGTTTCGTAATCGAACGTGTTCTCACACCATGGCTGACACGAACGATATTTTGGGATACCATGGGTGCAAGGTTCTCAGTTCTGTCGCGACAAGCCATCCCCAGTGGTGTCGACCCCAGCGTCCCCAGCGCTTCGACAATCGCCGCGACCGAGAACCGGAGGGCCCTCTCGAGTTCCCCAGTCCCCAATGGAGGACTCGAGAGGGCCCCACTCTTAAGCTGGTGTCATGGCGAAGAAGAAGTCAGGCAGCAAGCGCCCCGCACCCGAGGACTTCCGCTCTGAGGCTCTGGCTCAGGCTCTCGAGAAGCAGGACATGGCGGCCGTCGCCCTGGCACTGCGCAACGGCAACACGGTCGTGCCGCTGATCAAACCCGGCGCCCGTGACAACCCGCTCGACAGCGGCGAGGTCTGGACGTACCGCGACGCCGACACCGGCGATGTCGCCCTGCTGCTGTTCAGCGATGCCAAGCACAAGCCGGCCAACCTGCCGCCCGGCGTCGGCATCTACTCGCCGACGTGGCTGAAGTCGTTCCTCACCACGCACCGCGACACCATCACCACGGTGTTCCTCGACATCGCCGGACCTCACCCCATGCAGGCGCCGCCCGCAGAGCTGCTCAAAGCGCTCGACGACTGAGCGCCGGTCAGAACGGCGGGATCGACGCCTCCGGTCGGCGGTCGGTCGCCCGCGAGCGGATGTCGGTCAACGCCGTGCGCAGCGTCTTCGACCGGTCGTCGACGACCTGCTGGTAGCCGAGTCGCGCGGCCTCGCCGCGGCGCTGCGTCGCCTGGGTGACCGGGCGGATCTCGCCTGCCAACGACAGCTCGCCCACGGCCGCCACCGTGCGCGGCACCGACCAGTGCCGGATCGACCCCGCCACGGCGACGGCGATGGCCAGATCAGCGGCGGGCTCGGTGAAGCGCACGCCACCCACCGTCGACACGTACACGTCGAGCTTCGACGTCGCGATTCCCGCGCGCCGCTCGAGGATCGCCAGCACCATCGCCACCCGCGACGCGTCCAGACCGTGCACCACACGACGCGGGTTCGGGGCGTTCGACTCGATCGTCAGCGCCTGCACCTCGACCGGCATCGCGCGCCGCCCCTCCAGCGCGATCGCCACGCACGTGCCGGGCTCGGCTGCGCCCTGCGAGAGGAACAGCCCGCTCGGATCGGGCACCTCGGCGATGCCCGCGCCGGTCATCTCGAAGCATCCGACCTCGTCGGTCGGGCCGAAGCGGTTCTTCAGCGCGCGGATGAACCGCAGCGCCGTCTGCCGGTCGCCCTCGAAGTGGCACACCACGTCGACCAGGTGCTCGAGCACCCGGGGGCCGGCCACCTGCCCGTCTTTGGTCACGTGCCCGACGATGATCACCGGCAGCCCGCGGTCTTTCGCGACCCTGATGAGGGTCGCCGCGACCTCGCGCACCTGGCTGGGCTGACCTGCGGCGCCGTCGATCAGGCCTGATGTCACCGTCTGCACCGAATCGACGATCACCAGATCGGGCTTCACCTCGTCGATGTGCCCGAGGATGGTGGCGAGGTCGGTCTCGCTGGCGAGGTACAGCTCGTCGTGCAGCGCATTCGTGCGCTCGGCGCGCAGCCGCACCTGGGCCGGAGACTCCTCGGCGCTCGCGTACAGCACGCGGCGGCCTGTGCGGACGGTGGATGCCGCCACCTCCAGCAGCAGAGTCGACTTGCCGACGCCCGGCTCACCGCTCAGCAGGATCGCCGCACCCGGCACGATGCCGCCACCCAGCACGCGGTCGAACTCGCCGACGCCGCTGCTGCGCCGCGGCGCGTCGGCGGTCGTGATCTCGGTGATCGGCCGCGCGGCCCGATTCGCGAGCGGCGCGACGGCCTCGGTCTGCCTCACCAGCCCCGTCTTGACGCCCTGCTCCTGCACGGTGCCCCACTGCTGGCACTCACCGCACCGGCCGACCCACTTCGCCGTCGTCCAGCCGCACTCCGAGCACACGAAAGCGGGAGGGGCGGGGCTGCGGGTGGCCATGCAGCAAGGGTATCCTCGGCATCCGACGTCCGCGTCTGAGCGCTTCGGCAGGCTCAGCGACCAGCGACCCAGCGGGGGCAGGCTCAGGCCGCCTTGCGTCCCACATCCCGCAGCATGCCGGCGACGACCAGCGCGAACGCCCCGACCAGCACCAGCAGCCACAGACCCAGGTGGTACGAGTTGGTCGACGCGTCGTAGGTCGCGCCCATCACGAGCGGCGGGAAGTAGCCGCCGAGGCCACCCGCAGCCGCGACCACGCCGCTGACCGCTCCCACCTTCTCCTTCGGTGTCGACGGGCCGATCCATGCGAACACGGCACCCATGCCCAGACCCATCGCCGACGCCATCAGGATGAACGTGACACCCGTGACGATGCCCTCGGGCGGCTGCTGACCCACGATGTAGGCCAGCGACACGATCCCGCCCAGCGAGATGAGCGAGATCACCTTCGGGCCGAACCGGTCGGCCAGCACGCCGCCGATCGGGCGGGCCACCACGGCCGCCGCGGCGAACAGCGCGGTGCGCATGCCGGCACCGAGCGCGTCGACCTCGTTGGGGTAGATCGTCGTGAGGTACTTGGGCAGGAAGTTCGAGAACGCGACGAATCCGCCGAACACGATGCCGTACAGGAACGCCATCTCCCAGGTCACCGGCAGCTTGAGCGCGCCGACCACTTTCGGCACGAGCTTCTCGTGGTTGGGCTGCCACTGCGGCGACTCCCGCATGAAGAACCACACCAGCACCGCCATCACGACCAGCGCTGCGGCGATCAGCAGGTGGGTGGGCAGATAGCCGATGTCCTGCGCGAGCCGAGGGGTGAACATCGCCGATACGGCGGTGCCGATCATGCCCATGCCGAACACGCCGGTGGCGAAACCGCGGCGTTCGGGCGGGAACCACGCCCCTGAGAAGGGCACCCCCGCCGCGAACAGGGTGCCGGCCACACCGAGGTAGAAGCCGGCGAGCATGAGCAGCGGGAAGCTGCGGATGCTGCCGGCGAGAGCCACCAGCAGCACGGCGGGCGCCGAGAGCAGCAGCACGACCGTGAACATCTTCCGCCCGCCGAAGCGATCGGTCATGGCTCCGACGACGATGCGGCCCAGAGCGCCGACCAGCACGGGCGTCGCCAGCATCAGCGAGATCTGGCCCTCGTCCAGGCCCATCTCGGTGGCGTAGGTCTTCTGCAGCGGCGAGATCGACATCCATGCCCAGAACGCGATGGTCGAGGCGAGGGTGGCGAGCAGCACCTGCGCGAGACCGCCGCGCAGCTCGGTCGAGGTCACCGGGGTGGTGGTCGCAGTCATCGGGCGCTCCCTTCGATACCGGTGACAGTACTGACCGCGCCGCGCGGGGGCCACCCCTTCGCCCGGTTATATCCGATGGGATCCGGATGCGGCATCCGCAGCGACACGAATAAAACCGGCGAACCCTTGAACGCCGATAGGTCTCCGGGCAGGATGCTGGGGTACCAGCCGTTCTCCGGAAGGAACAGAGATGACCCCCGGAACCAGTACACATCGCGACGCTGCGACCGACGGCCCGCTGGCCGACGCACTGCTGACGATGGGCCGCTTCGTGCGGCCGGGCGAGACGTCGGACGACCTGCGGGCGGTGTTCCTGCAGGGCGGCCGATCGGGAGATTCGTTCTACCGGGACCGCTGGTCGCACGACAAGGTGGTGCGCTCGACGCACGGCGTGAACTGCACCGGATCATGCTCGTGGAAGGTGTACGTCAAGGACGGCATCATCACCTGGGAGGCGCAGCAGACCGACTACCCCAGCGTCGGACCCGACTCGCCCGAGTACGAGCCGCGCGGCTGCCCTCGCGGCGCGGCGTTCAGCTGGTACACCTACTCACCGACCCGGGTGCGCTACCCGTACATTCGCGACACGCTCGCCCGCCTCTACCGTGAGGCCAAGGCACAGCATCCCGACCCCGTCGACGCCTGGGCGTCGATCGTCGACGACCCCGAGAAGGCCCGGTCGTACAAGCGGGTCCGCGGCAAGGGCGGCCTGGTGCGCACCACCTGGGACGAGGCGATGGAGATCGCCGCGGCGGCCCACGTGCATACCGTGAAGGTCCACGGGCCCGACCGCGTCGCCGGGTTCTCGCCCATCCCGGCGATGTCGATGGTGTCGCACGGCGCCGGATCCCGCTTCATGAACCTCATCGGCGGCACCATGCTGTCGTTCTACGACTGGTACGCCGACCTTCCCGTCGCGAGCCCCCAGGTGTTCGGCGACCAGACCGACGTGCCCGAGTCGGCCGACTGGTTCAACGCCGGCTACCTCATCATGTGGGGTTCGAACGTGCCGGTCACCCGCACTCCCGACGCGCACTTCATGGCCGAGGCACGCTACCGCGGCCAGAAGGTCATCACCGTCTCACCCGACTACACCGACAACACGAAGTTCGCCGACGAGTGGGTCGCCCCGCACCCCGGCACCGACGCCGCGCTGGCGCTGTCGATGGGGCACGTGATCCTGCGCGAGCACTTCGTCGAGAAGCGCACCGCGCGCTTCGAGGACTACATGCGCCGCTTCACCGACGCGCCGTTCCTCGTCGAGCTCGAGCAGCGCGACGGCGGCCTGGTGCCGGGCAAGTTCATCACCGCATCCGACCTCGACGGACCCGACGCCGCCCAGCCGCGAGCCGACTTCAAGCCGGTGCTGATGGATGCCGACGGTGCACCCGTCGTGCCGAACGGCTCGCTCGGGCACCGTTTCACCCCCGAAGACGAAGGGCGGTGGAACCTCGACCTCGGTGGCGTCGTGCCGCCGCTGTCGGTCGCCGACCTGGCCGACTGGACGGGCCAGGCCGCCGAGGTGCGCCTGCCCCGGTTCGACCTCGACCCAGAGCCCGGGCAGGAGCACGCCGGCGGATCGGGGGCGATCACCCGGGGCGTGCCGGTGCGCACGGTCGCGGGCAGGATCGTCACCACGGTGTTCGACCTGATGCTCGCCCAATACGGCGTCGGCCGCGACGGTCTGCCGGGGCAGTGGCCGGCCGGCTACGACGACGCGTCGAGCCCCGGAACCCCCGCCTGGCAGGAGGAGCACACCTCGGTGCCCGCGCCCCAGGCGATCCGCATCGCGCGGGAGTTCGCCGACAACGCCGACCGCTCGGGCGGGCGCTCGATGATCCTGATGGGGGCGGGCACCAACCACTGGTTCCACTCCGACACGATCTACCGCACCTTCCTCGCCCTGACGACGATGACCGGATGCCAGGGCGTGAACGGCGGCGGATGGGCGCACTACGTCGGGCAGGAGAAAGTGCGCCCGATCACCGGGTACCAGCAGTACGCGGCCGCCGCCGACTGGGGCCGCCCGCCCCGGCACACGATCGGCACGGCCTTCTTCTACCTCGCCACCGACCAATGGCGCTACGACGGGCTGCCGGCCGACCAGCTGGCATCCCCGCTGGGCCTCGGCAGGTTCGAGGGCCGCACCACCGCCGACTGCCTGGTCGAATCGGTGCAGCGCGGCTGGATGCCCAGCTACCCGACCTTCGACCGCAACCCGCTCGACCTCGCCGATGAGGCCGAGGCGCTCGGCAAGGATCCCGCCCAGCACGTCGTCGACAGCCTCGACGACGGCTCGCTGCGCTTCGCGGTGGAGGATCCGGACGCCCCCGAGAACTTCCCTCGGGTGATGAACATCTGGCGCGCGAACGTGCTCGGCTCGTCGGGCAAGGGCAATGAGTACTTCCTGAAGCACCTGCTGGGCACCGATGCGGCGGTGCGGGCATCCGAAGCCGACCCCGGCTCCCGGCCCATGTCGATGACCTGGCACGATGAGGCGCCGGAGGGCAAGCTCGACCTGCTGATGACCGCCGACTTCCGCATGACCAGCACCACGCTGTTCAGCGACATCGTGCTGCCGGCGGCGACCTGGTACGAGAAGCACGACCTGTCGTCGACCGACATGCATCCCTTCATCCACGCGTTCAACCCGGCCATCGCGCCGCCCTGGCAGACGAAGACCGACTTCGACACGTTCCGCATCCTGGCCGAGAAGTTCAGCGAGATGGCTCGCACCCACCTCGGCGTGCGCCGCGACGTCGTCGCGACGCCGCTGCAGCACGACACCCCCGACGTGATGGCCACCCCGCACGGACGCGTGCAGGATCTGCCGCGCGTACCCGGGGTCACGATGCCGAAGCTGACCGTCGTCGAGCGCGACTATCCGAACCTCGCCGAGCGGTGGAAGTCACTCGGCCCGCTGACCGCGAAGCTCGGGCTCACCACCAAGGGCATCACCTATCGCGCAGAGCCCGAGATCGAGCGCCTCAAGCGACTCAACGGCACCGTCACCACCGGCCCGTACGCGGGCAGCGTGCGCCTCGACACCGACAAGCGAGCCTGCGAGATGATCCTCGCGATGTCGGGAACGAGCAACGGGCGCCTCGCGGTGCAGGGTTTCGAGAAGCTCGAGAAGCACACCGGGCAGAAGATGACCTTCCTCGCCGATGAGCACGAGGGCACGCACCTGAGCTTCCAGGACGTCTCGGTGCAGCCGCGCAGCGTGATCACGTCGCCGGAGTGGTCGGGGTCGGAGCACGGCGGGCGCCGGTACACGGCCTTCGCGATCAACGTCGAGCACCTCAAACCCTGGCACACCCTCACCGGTCGCCAGCACTTCTACCTCGACCACGACTGGATGGACGAGCTGGGCGAGACGCTGCCGATCTACCGGCCGCCGCTCGACATGCACCGGCTGTTCGGCGACGCGGTGCCGGGCACCAGCTCGGCGACCGAAGTGCACGTGCGGTACCTGACGCCGCACTCGAAGTGGTCGATCCACTCCGAGTACCAGGACAACCTGTTCATGCTCTCGCTCTCGCGGGGCGGCCCGACGATCTGGATGAGCCCGAAGGACGCCGAGAAGATCGGCGTGCGCGACAACGACTGGATCGAGTCGTACAACCGCAACGGCGTCGTCGTCGCCCGCGCGAACGTGTCGCACCGGATGCCGGAGGGCACGGTGTACATGTATCACGCGAAGGACCGCACGGTCGACGTGCCGCTGAGCGAGATGAGCGGCCAGCGCGGCGGCATCCACAACTCCCTCACCCGCATCCTGCTCAAGCCCAGCCATCTGATCGGCGGGTACGCGCAGCTGGCCTGGGCGTTCAACTACCTCGGACCCACCGGAAACCAGCGCGACGAGGTCACCACGATCCGCCGTCGCAACCAAACGGTGCAATACCGATGAAGGGTGCAGCATCATGAGAGTAATGGCCCAGATGTCGATGGTGATGAACCTCGACAAGTGCATCGGATGTCACACCTGCTCGGTGACCTGCAAGCAGGCGTGGACGAACCGCACCGGCGTGGAGTACGTCTGGTTCAACAACGTCGAGACCCGGCCGGGCGTCGGCTACCCGCGCGGCTACGAGGACCAGGACAAGTGGCAGGGCGGCTGGGTGCGCGACAAGCGCGGCCGGCTGCGGCTGCGTGCGGGAGGGCGTCTGGCGAAGCTGGCGCGCATCTTCTCGAACCCGAAGCTGCCCGAGATCGACGACTACTACGAGCCGTGGACCTACGACTACGACATGCTCGTGAACGCGCCCAGCGGCGAGCACACCCCGGTGGCGCGGCCGAAGAGCCTGATCACCGGCAAGGACATGAAGGTCTCGTGGTCGGCCAACTGGGACGACGACCTCGGCGGATCGATCGAGACGATGCAGGACGACCCGATCCTGCAGAAGATGAGCGAGGAGGTGAAGGCCGAGTTCGAGAAGGCCTTCATGTTCTACCTGCCGCGCATCTGCGAGCACTGCCTGAACCCGTCGTGTGTGGCCTCGTGCCCGTCGGGTGCGATGTACAAGCGCGCCGAGGACGGCATCGTGCTCGTCGATCAGGACGCCTGCCGCGGCTGGCGGATGTGCGTCTCGGGATGCCCGTACAAGAAGGTCTACTTCAACCACAAGACGGGCAAGGCCGAGAAGTGCACCATGTGCTATCCGCGCATCGAGGTCGGCCTGCCGACCGTGTGCTCGGAGACCTGTGTGGGCCGGCTGCGCTACCTGGGCCTGGTGCTCTACGACGCCGATCGCGTCGCCGAGGCCGCGGCTGTGGAAGACGAGCACGAGCTGCTCGCCGCGCAGCGGTCGGTGCTGCTCGACCCGCACGACCCCGCGGTGATCGAGGCCGCGCGGCGGGAGGGCATCCCCGAGGACTGGATCGAGGCGGCTCAGCGCAGCCCCGTCTGGCGCCTCATCAACGATTACGAGGTGGCGCTGCCGCTGCATCCCGAGTACCGCACGATGCCGATGGTCTGGTACATCCCGCCGCTCTCGCCGGTCGTCGACGTCGTCACCGGCTCGGGCAACGACGGCGAGGATGCCAGGACGCTGTTCGCCGCGATCGACAAGCTGCGCATCCCGATCGGGTACCTCGCCGAGCTGTTCACCGCGGGTGACATCGCGCCGGTGGACGCCTCGCTGCGCAAGCTCGCCGCCATGCGCTCGTACATGCGCGGCGTGAGCATCGACGATGAGCGCGACGAGCGGATCGCGAACGCGGTCGGCATGACCGGCGCGGAGATCGAGGAGATGTACCGGCTGCTAGCGATCGCGAAGTACGAGGAGCGCTACGTCATCCCCGCCGCGCACTCCGAGCGCGCGCACGAGCTGGAGGAGATGGCCTGCTCGCTCGACTACGACGGCGGGCCAGGCATGGGCGGCGCCGGCGGTCCGTTCGGCGCGGCCAGCGGCACATCCGTGCCGGTCGCGGTGGAGAACTTCCACGCGCTCGCCGACCGGCAGACGGCCGACCGGCCGTCCAGCCCCGGGCGCGTCAACCTGCTCAACTGGGACGGCAACGGCCGACCGAACGGACTGTTCCCACCGTCCGAGCGCGCCGAACCGCGCCACTACGACGACGAGGAAGCACCGTGAGCACCGTCCTCCCCCCGCGCGTCACCCCGCGTCGGCGGCTGCCGGATGCCCTGGCCCCGGCATCCCTCACCGGAGCGCAGCGCCAGACCGTGCACATGCTGGCATCCCTCCTGCTGGACTATCCCGACACGACCTGGTTCGAGCGGCTCGACGTGTTCGAGGCGCACGCCGCCACGCTGCCGGCGGTCGTCGCCGAACCGCTGCGGCGGTTCCTGGCCCAGGCGCACGAGGCCGGCGCGTCCGACTGGCAGCAGCGCTACGTGACCACCTTCGACCTCAAGCGCAAGTGCTCGCTGTACCTCAGCTACTACGCGACCGGCGACACCCGCCGGCGCGGCACCGCGCTGGTGACCTTCCTCGACGCGTACCGCGCTGCGGGGTGGGAGTTCGACGCGGCGGAACTGCCCGACTACCTTCCCGCCGTGCTGGAGTTCTCGGCACGGTCGCAGTCCGACGTCGCCGACGCCGTGCTCGCCGCGCACCGCGAGGGCATCGAGGTGCTGCGTGCGGCGCTCGAGGGCATGGACAGCCCGTGGGCCGACGTCGTGCGGGCGATCACGCTGTCGCTGCCGAAGGTCGACCAGCGCACCAGAGAACGCGTGCTCGCGCTCGTCAACGAGGGGCCGCCGACCGAGACCGTCGGGTTGAGCCTGCCCATGCCCGCCTTCCGCCGAACCGGGGAGTGATCATGACCACCATGCCGTTCCTGCTCTGGGTGGCGCTGCCGTACGTGTGCGCGGCCGTGTTCATCCTGGGGCACATCTGGCGCTACCGGTACGACAAGTTCGGCTGGACGACGCGGTCGTCCCAGAGCTACGAGAACCGGATGCTGCGCTGGGGATCGCCGATGTTCCACCTCGGCATCCTCATGGTCATCGCCGGCCATGTGGTCGGCCTGCTCATCCCGCGCGAATGGCTGTACGCCATCGGGATCAGCGAGGAGATCTACCACATCGGCGCGACCGTGCTCGGATCGTTCGCCGCCGTGCTGACTCTCGCCGGACTCGCCATCCTCGTCTTCCGCCGGCGCACGGTGCCCGCGGTGTTCCTCGCGACGACCGTGATGGACAAGGTGATGTTCGTGTTCCTCGGCGCGACGCTGGCGTTCGGCACCCTGGCGACCTTCGTGTACCAGGTGTTCGGATCGGGGTTCCACTACCGCGAGACGATCTCGCCGTGGATGCGCGAGCTGATGATCTTCCGCCCCCGGCCGGAGCTCATGCTCGAGGTGCCGCTGCTGTTCCAGCTGCACGTGATCACCGCCTGCCTGCTGTTCGCCCTGTGGCCGTTCACCCGGCTCGTGCACGTGTTCTCGGCGCCGGTCGGCTACCTGTTCCGGCCGTACATCGTGTACCGCTCGCGTGACGACCACCGCGGGTCGCAGTCGCCGAAGCGGGGTTGGGATCCGGTGTCGACGCCCGACCCGGCGCGGCTGCGGCGTCCTTGAGGGTGGGGGGCGGGCGCCGGGCGTCGGGACGTTCATGGAGGTGGGGGCCGGGCGCAGGGACGTTCCCTTCGTTCGCAGAGTGGGGCCCCTCCGCTTCGCTCCTCCCCAATGCTCACTCCGGGAACCTCCCTGCGCCCTCCCTGGTGTGCAGCCGCTCGCGGCGTGGGGCTGTAAGAGAGAGAAGAAAGGTGATGCTCACCGCGCGGAGGCGGCTACCGCCTGGGTGAAGGGGGTGTCCGGGGTGGCCAGCACTTCGTGGAGGGGGCCCTCCTGGGTGATGCGGCCGTGCTCGAGGATGAGCAGGCGGTCGGCGAGAGCGTGGGCGTCGGCGACCGTGTGCGAGACGACGATCGTCGTGGTGCCATGCAGCTGCTCGCGCACGACCTCGCGCAGCTGCGCGGCGGCCAGCACGTCGAGTGA
>NZ_DAMDLU010000078.1:0-13504 GCF_032084865.1 Microbacterium sp. | reverse complement strand
ATGCGCGGCCGAGCACGACGCGACCGCCGTGCTTCTCGGGCACACGCTCGACGACCAGGCCGAGACCGTGCTGCTCGGCCTCGCGCGAGGGTCGGGGGCGGCGAGCCTGCAGGGAATGGCGCCGGTTCGCGCGGGAGACGACGGGATGCTGTGGATCCGGCCGCTGCTCGGCGTGCGCCGGGAGATCACGCGACGCTTCTGCGAGGCATCCGGGATCGAGGTCTGGGACGACCCGCACAACCTCGACATCCGCTACGCCCGCGTCCGCACCCGCGAGCGCGTGCTGCCGGTGCTGGAGGCGGAGCTCGGCCCCGGCATCGCCGAGGCGCTCGCGCGCACCGCTGAGCAGCTGCGGGAGGATGCCGAGGCGTTCGACAAGATGATCCACGAAACCATCGAGGACCTCGTCGAGCACGCCGAGGCGGGTATCGCCGTGAGCGTCGCGGCGCTCGCCGCGAACCCGGCGGCGCTGCGCAACCGCATCATCCGTCTCGTCGTCGACAGCGAGTTCGGGGTGAGCCTGACGCGGACGCAGACGCTCGAGGTGGCCCGCCTGGTGACCGAGTGGTCGGGTCAGGGGCCGATCGACCTGCCTGCCTGCACCGCGCGCCGGGCCGGCGGGCAGATCGTCTTCAGCGCCCGATAGCGACTACTTCCTGCCGCCGAACAGTCCGCCCAGGATGTCTCCCAGGCCGCCGAGCCCGCCGCCGGACGAGCCCGCCGCGCTGCGGTCGCCGCCGAGCAGACCGCCCAGGATGTCGCCCAGACCGCCGCCGCCACTCGAGCCGCCCTTACTGCGGTTGGCGATGATGCCCATGATGATCGGCGCGAGGATGGGCAGCAGCTTGCCGAAGTCGATGCCGCTCGCCGTCTTCTCGCTCTTGTTGAGCGTCTCCGCGACCTCGCCCTTGCGCTCGCCGAAGACGTGCTTCACGATCTTCTCGCCATCGGCCTGATCGACGTCGTCGACCGTCGAGGCGCCGGGGAAACCCCCGTGCCGGTTCAGCGCCTTCTCGATCGCTGCGGAGCCCTCGCCGCTCTCGGCGTTCTTCGCCAAGCCGCCGAGCAGCGTCGCCCCGCCCTCCTGCACCGCCTGCCGCGCCACATCGGGGCTGACGCCGAAGCGCTTCGCGATGTCATCGATCGGCACCTGATTCAGGATCTCATCGACGTTCATGTCTTCCCTCCGCGCAGGACGGATGCCCCGCTTCACCGCTCACAGTAGTGGGGAAGGGCACGTGGATCGACCTAAGATCGATCCATGCGCGCTGCCGACATCCAGGACGACCTCAGCCAGATCCTCGTCACCGAGGAGGAGATCCTCGCGAAGCTCGATGAACTCGCAGCCCGGGTCGCCGAGGATTACGCCGGCAAGGATCTCGTCCTGGTCGGCGTGCTCAAGGGCGCGGTCATGGTGATGGCCGACTTCTCGCGGGCGCTGCCGATGGACGCCTCGATGGACTGGATGGCCGTGTCGAGCTACGGCGCGAGCACCAAGTCCAGTGGCGTGGTGCAGATCCGCAAGGACCTCGACACCGACCTGCACGGCAAGCACGTGCTCATCGTCGAGGACATCATCGACTCGGGTCTGACGCTCAGCTGGCTGCTCGAGAACTTCGAGTCGCGCGGTGCGGAGTCGATCGAGGTGCTCGCGATGCTTCGCAAGCCCGAGGCGGCGAAGGTGCAGATCGACTGCCGGTACGTCGGTTTCGACATCCCGAACGAGTTCGTGGTCGGCTATGGACTCGACTACGCCGAAAGCTACCGCAACCTGCGCGATGTCGCCGTGCTGGCGCCGCACGTCTACAGCTGACACCGGGTGGACTCAAGTCCCTTCGGCAGGCTCAGGGACCCAGGGGGCGGGCTCAGGGACCCAGGGGGTGCGGTACGCCCGTGGTGAACGTTCAGCGGACGCCTGAGCGCCGAGCGGTACGCTGAACGCATCATGGACGTCAAGAAGGTCTCCCGCAATCCGCTGATCTACATCGCGTTGATCGGCGTGCTGCTCTTCGCCGGTTTCCTGCTGATCTCGAACCTCTCGGCACCTGCGCAGGTGACCGTGCAGCAGGGTCTCCAGCTGCTCGAGGGCGACACGGTGACGAAGGTCGTCAACACCGACGGCGACCAGCGGGTCGACCTGACGCTCTCGAAGGAGTTCGAGGGCGCCAAGAACGTGCAGTTCTACTACGTCGAGGCGCGTGCCGACCAGGTCGTGAAGGCCATCGACAGCGCCGACATCAAGGCGAAGGACGTGACCGACGTCGTGCCGCGCGCGACGTGGTTCGACGGCTTCATCTCGCTCCTGCTGCCACTCGTGCTGCTGGGTCTGCTGTTCTGGTGGCTGCTCTCGTCGATGCAGGGCGGCGGCAGCAAGGTCATGCAGTTCGGCAAGTCCAAGGCGAAGCTCGTCAACAAGGAGACCCCGACGGTCACCTTCGGCGACGTCGCCGGTGCGGAAGAAGCCATCGAGGAGCTGCACGAGATCAAGGAGTTCCTGCAGGATCCGGCCAAGTTCCAGGCCATCGGTGCCCGCATCCCGAAGGGCGTGCTGCTGTACGGCCCTCCCGGCACCGGCAAGACGCTGCTGGCCCGTGCCGTCGCGGGTGAGGCCGGAGCGCCGTTCTACTCGATCTCCGGATCGGACTTCGTCGAGATGTTCGTCGGCGTGGGAGCCTCCCGCGTGCGCGACCTGTTCACGCAGGCGAAGGAGAACGCGCCCGCCATCATCTTCATCGACGAGATCGACGCCGTCGGACGTCACCGCGGTGCCGGCATGGGCGGCGGCAACGACGAGCGCGAGCAGACGCTCAACCAGATGCTCGTCGAGATGGACGGGTTCGACCCGAACGCGAACGTCATCGTGATCGCGGCGACGAACCGCCCCGACATCCTCGACCCCGCCCTGCTGCGTCCCGGACGCTTCGACCGCCAGATCGGCGTCGATGCGCCCGACATGAAGGGCCGCCAGCAGATCCTCGAGGTGCACGCCAAGGGCAAGCCGCTCTCCCAGTCGGTCGACCTCGAGGTCGTCGCGCGGAAGACCCCGGGCTTCACGGGCGCCGACCTCGCGAACGTCCTCAACGAGGCCGCTCTGCTGACCGCCCGCTCGAACGCGCAGCTGATCGACAACCGCGCGCTCGACGAGGCGATCGACCGAGTGATCGCAGGTCCCCAGCGACGCACCCGGGTGATGAAGGACAAGGAGAAGCTCATCACCGCGTATCACGAGGGCGGTCACGCCCTCGCCGCGGCGGCGATGAACTACACCGACCCGGTCACGAAGATCACCATCCTGCCGCGCGGCAAGGCGCTCGGCTACACGATGGTCATGCCGCTCGACGACAAGTACTCCGTCACCCGCAACGAACTGCAGGACCAGCTGACCTACGCCATGGGTGGCCGTGTCGCCGAGGAGCTCGTCTTCCACGACCCCACCACCGGTGCCTCGAACGACATCGAGAAGGCGACCAGCATCGCCCGCAAGATGGTCATCGAGTACGGCATGACCACGCAGCTCGGCCCGGTCAAGCTCGGATCCGAGGGCGGCGAGCCGTTCGCCGGTCGTGACATGGGCCGCGGACGCGAGTACTCCGAGACGGTCGCCGAGCGCGTCGACGCCGAGGTGCGCGCGCTGATCGAGCAGGCGCACAACGAGGCGTACCAGGTGATCAGCGAGAACCGCGACATCCTCGACCGCCTGGCCCTGGCGCTGCTCGAGGAGGAGACCCTCGACCACAACCAGATCGCCGAGATCTTCACCGAGGTGCGCAAGCTCCCCGAGCGTCCGCAGTGGCTCTCGAGCGAGGAGCGCCCGGTGTCGACGCTGCCCCCCATCGCGGTGCCCCGTCGCGTGGAGGAGGGCGTGGCCGCGCAGAACGTGCATCCGACCGACTCGGCCCGCACCGCGAGCGCGCCGGCGACCGGCGGGCAGGCCCGACCGGCGACGGCGTGACGTGAGCGTCGACAGGGCGCGCATCGAGCGGCTCACCCGCGAACTGCTCGAGGCGATCGGGGAGGATCCCGATCGTCCCGGGCTCACGCAGACCCCGAGTCGCATGGCCGAGCTGTACTCCGAGTTCTTCGCCGGCGTCGGCGAGGATCCGGCGATGCACCTCGCGCGCACCATCAGCGTCGCGCGCGGGCCTGCGCCCGACACCCTGCCCTCCGGTGCGGTGCTGCTGCGCGACATCCGCTTCCGCTCGGTCTGCGAGCATCACCTGCTGCCCTTCGCCGGCGTCGCGCACATCGCCTACCTGCCGGGCGAGCAGGTGGTCGGGCTGGGGGCGCTGGTGAAGGTCGTCGAGACGCTCGCCACACGCCCGCAGGTGCAGGAGCGGCTGGGCGAGCAGGTGGCGGATGCCATCGCCGACAACCTCGACACCCGGGGCGTGCTGGTCGTGCTCGACGCCTCGCACGGCTGCGTGACGATGCGCGGCGGCCGGCAGCCGCTCGCCACCACGGTGACCATCGCGGCGCGTGGTGAGTTCGTCGAGCCTGCGGCCCGATCAGAGCTCATCGCCTTGATCGGCGGCCCTTCGGCAGGCTCAGGGGCCCAGGTTGGCGGGGGTCACGGATGACGGGCATCTGGGGCATCCTGAACATCACCCCCGACTCGTTCAGCGACGGCGGCCGGTATGTCGAGCTCGACATCGCCATCGCCCGCGCCCGCACCATGCGGGCGCTCGGCGCGACCATGATCGACGTCGGCGGCGAGTCCACCCGGCCCGGCGCAGAGCGCATCGGCCTTGTCGAGGAGCAGCGGCGAGTGCTTCCGGTGATCGAGGCGCTCACCGCCGACGGCATCCCGACATCGATCGACACCCTCAACGCCGACACCGCCGCGGCGGCCGTGCGCGCAGGATCCCGCATCGTGAACGACGTCTCGGGCGGACTCGCCGACGAGGGGATGCTCGCGACGGTCGCCGATCTGGATGCCGACATCGCCATCGGTCACTGGCGCGGGCCGTCGGCCGACATGTACGCCCGCGCGCAGTACGCGCGGATCGCCCGCGAGGTCGCATCCGAGCTGCGCGCGCGCGTCACCGCGGCGGCCGTCGCCGGAATCGCCCCGTCGCGCGTCATCCTCGACCCGGGCATCGGCTTCGCGAAGTCGGGGGAGCAGAACTGGGACGTGCTGCGCGGGCTGGACGAGATCGTCGGGCTCGGACACCGCGTGCTGATCGGCACGTCGCGCAAGCGCTTCCTCGCCGAGACCCTCGACGGGGAGGCCGACCAGTCGCGCCGTGACCTCGCGACGGCGGTGACGAGCGCGCTCGCCGCCCGGGCGGGAGCGTGGGCGGTGCGGGTGCACGACGTGGGCGCGACCCGCGATGCCCTCGCCGTGGCGACCGCGTGGGATGGAGTCTGACATGAACGAGCTCGACGAGATCACCCTCACCGGACTGACCGTGTTCGGGTATCACGGCGTGTTCGACTTCGAGCGCCGGCAGGGCCAGGAGTTCACGATCGATCTCACGCTGCAGCTGTCGCTCACGGCGGCGGCCGCGTCGGACGACGTGGCCGACACCGTGCACTACGGCGAGCTGGCGGACAGGATCGCGGGGATCGTCGCCGGCGAACCGGTGAACCTCATCGAGACCCTCGCTCAGCGCATCGCCGATGCGACGCTGGACGACCCACGGGTGCAGAACGTCACGGTCACCGTGCACAAGCCGCACGCGCCGATCGAGCAGACGTTCGCCGATGTGTCGGTCACCATCCGGCGGGGGAGGCGATGATGGATCGACGTCTCACCCACCTCTCCGACCTGCCCGACCCGCGGCCAGGGCGCGAGCCGCAGGTCGCGGTGATCGCACTCGGCTCCAACGAGGGCGACCGCGGGGACATGCTGCGCGCTGCGGCTGAGCGGCTGCGCCGTCTGCCGCTGGTCGACGAGCTCGTGATGTCGGAGCCCATCGAGACGGTGGCGGTGAAACTCGACGGTCCCGACCCCGACGCACCTCCGTATCTCAACGCCGTCGCGCTGATGACCACCCGTCTCGCGCCGCAGGTGCTGCTCGGCATGCTGCATGCGGTCGAGGAGGAGCAGGGCCGGGTGCGACGGGCGCGATGGGGTGACCGCACGCTCGATCTCGACCTCATCGCGTACGGCGACTTCACCAGCGACGCCGAGCATCTGCAGGTGCCGCATCCGCGGGCCGCCGAGCGACTCTTCGTGCTCGATCCCTGGCTCAGCATCGACCCCGACGCCGTGCTCCCCGGAGCGGGACGCGTCGACGAGCTGGTGCGCAGGCTGCGCTCATCGGACGATCGATGAAGCGCACTTCCGCAGCGTCGCTGCTCGTGCTCGCGCTGCTGGCGACCGGCGCGGGCTTCGCCTTCGACCACATGCTCACCGTCACCGGCCGCGCCACCTTCACGCCGTCGGGCTTCCTGCCGGTGCTGCTCGCGCTCCTCGCCGTCGCCGTGCTGCTGCTTGCCCTGCCGGTACGACGCAGCACCCGCGGCGGCCGGCGGATCGATCCGTTCCGCGCGCTGCGCGCCGCGACGCTCGCACGCGCGTCGAGCCTGCTCGGTGCGATCATGCTCGGTTTCGGAGCCGGCCTGCTGCTCTTCCTCTCCACCCGCCCGGTGCCGGCGCCGGTAGGGTCGGTGGTGGCGATGATCGCCCTCATCATCTGCGCAGCGCTGCTGGTCGGGGCGGCCCTCATCGCGGAACAGTTCTGCACCCTGCCGAAGGATCCTGATGAGCGACAGCCAGACGACCCCGCCTCGTGAACCGAGCCTGACGCCACCCGCTCCCGCGGCGGCCGACGTGCTCGACGAGGGGACGTACTCGGGCATCCGCACCCCGCGCGGCAGCGGCGCCCTCGCGCTCGACGGCACGTGGCATCAGATCTCGCCGCGTTACGTGACGTCGCAGTTCGTGCAGAACGCGATCATCATCCTCATCGTCGCGATCGCCGCGGCGGTCGCCGCCTTCGCGCTCGACATGACGTGGGTCTGGATCCCCGCCGGCACCGTCATCGCGATCGACCTCATCACGCTCGCCATCCTGCCCCGGCAGGCCAGGGCGCTCGGCTACATGATGCGCGCCGACGACATCGTCTTCCGCCGCGGCATCCTGTGGCAGCGGATGGTGGCCGTACCCTACGGGCGCATGCAGCTCGTCGACATCACGCAGGGTCCGCTCGACCGTGTCTTCGGGCTCTCGCAGCTGAAGATGGTCACCGCCGCTGCCGCCACCGGCGTGCAGATCCCCGGGCTCACGCAGGCCGCGGCCGAGGCGCTGCGCGATGCCCTCATCGAGGTCGCCGAGACCCGACGGACCGGTCTGTGAGCACCCCCGAGCACCCCGCCACCGCGCCCGGCCCTGTGCCGCCGGGCGGACTGCCGCCGGGCGGATCATCGTCGCTCGCCGACGGCGACTGGCACCGGATGCATCCGCTCACCCCCCTGTTCAAGGGCGGCCTCACGCTGCTGGTCGTGGCGGGCATCATCATCACCAACATGCGCGACAAGCTGATCGACTGGGTCGTGCGGCTCTTCGCCCCAGACTCGGGCTTCCGCACCAGCGGGGGCGACCCCGTCGACTGGGTGCTCGAGAACAACCTGGTGCTGCTGGCCCTGCTCGCCGTGCTCGGGCTGGTCGTGCTGCTCATCACCGTCTTCTGGTTCCTCTGGCGCTTCCAGCAGTTCCGCATCACGGGCGAGCATGTCGAGATGCGCAAGGGGCTGCTGTTCCGGTCGCACCGGCGTGCCCCGCTCGACCGTGTGCAGGGCGTCAACCTCACCCGTCCGTTCCCCGCGCGCCTGATCGGGCTGGCGAAGCTCGAGGTCGTCGGCGCGGGCAACGACGCAAACGTGCCGCTCGAATACCTGTCGACGGGGGTCGCCGAGGCCGTGCGCGCCGACATCCTGCGGCTCGCGGCCGGCGCCCGCAGCGCCCGCATGGTGGCATCCGGAGCGACGCCTGCCGCGACCGCTCGCGAGGCGCTGATCGGATCGATGAACGCGGGAGTCTCGGGACTCATCGAGGGCGTCGACCTCGCCGACATCGCACCCGAGAGCGTCGTCAGGATCCCCGCCGGGCGGCTGATCGGATCACAGCTCGTCTCGGCGGTGCTGTGGGTGCTGTTCTTCGGCGCCATCTACGTCGTCTCGATCATCGCGATGTACCTCGGCATGACGGCTGACGGAGAGAACCCCGCCGACATCGCGCTCGCGATCCTCGCGCTCAGCCTCGGCATGGGCATCCCGCTGATCATCGCCGTGGTCGGCATCACCTGGGCCCAGATATCGAAATCCCTGCGCTACTCGATCGCGTCGACGCCCGACGGCGTGCGCATCACGTTCGGTCTGCTCACGACGATCACCGAGACCCTGCCGCCGGGAAGGATCTTCGCCGTCGAGGTGTCGCAGTCGCTGCTGTGGCGCCCGTTCGGCTGGTGGACGGTGAAGATCAACCGCATGACGGGCAAGAGCGCCGCGCAGCAGTCCTCCAGCAACGCGCAGCAGTTCAACATTGTGCTGCCGGTCGGCCGCCGCGCCGACGTGGAACGCGTGCTCGCGCTGGTGCTGCCCGGGATGATCCCACCCGAGATCTCCGAGCTGTGGGAGAACGGCGTCGTGGGTCCGGCGGCCGACGACCCGTACCGCACGATTCCGGCGCGGGCCGCCTGGCGGCGCCCTCTGTCGTGGAAGCGGCACGGGTACCGCCTCACCGAGCACACGGTACTGGTGCGCCGGGGGTTCCTGTGGCGACGTCTCTCGGTGTTCCCGCTCGCGCGGTTGCAGAGCGTGTCGATCTCGCAGGGGCCGATCGACCGGCTGCAGCGCGTCTCGCACGGGCAGATCCACTCGGTCGCCGGTCCCGTCACGGGCACCATGTCGGGTCTCGAGCGCGATGACGCGATCGCGCTGCTCGACGGAGTCAGCCGGGCGGCCGCGCTCGCGGCTTCGGCCGACCGTACGCACCGCTGGGCCGAGCATCACGTCGATCCGGTGTCGTCCCACGGCGAAGCAGCACAGCCGGGTGCCGAGGCCGTGCCCGCTGAGCACGAACCGGTGCAGCCGGGTGCCGAGGCGGTGCGCACCGATCATGGGCCAGCGCAGCCGCCAGGATGGGCGCAGTGATGACGCGAGACGGACGGCTGGGTATCGGCATCATCGGCGCGGGGCGGGTCGGACCGATCATCGGAGCCGCGCTCGCCGGCGCCGGCCACGCGATCACCGGCATCACCTCCGGTTCGGATGACGACCGCGCGGCCGCCGTCCTGCCCGGCGTGCCCGTGCTGGACGCTCTCGAGGTGACCCGGCGCAGCGAGCTCGTCATCGTCGCCGTGCCGCACGACGAGCTTCCCCGACTGGTCGGCGGCATCGCCGAGCTCGGCGGCTGGCAGATGGGCCAGCTCGTGCTGCACACCGACCCCGCGTACGGCACCGAGGTGCTGCGCCCGGCTGCGGAGCGCGGGGCCATCCCGCTCGCCGTGCATCCGGCCATCTCGTTCACCGGCACCACGATCGATCTGCGGCAGCTGCAGGCCGCATTCGCCGCCGTGACCGCACCCGCGGCCGTGCTGCCGATCGCGCAGGCCCTGGCGGTGGAGATGGGCTGTGAGCCGGTCGTCATCTCCGAGGAGGATCGGCCGATGTACGCGGAGGCGATCGCCACGGCATCCGAGTTCTCCCGCTCGATCGTGCAGCAGGCGACGGGCCTGCTGCGGGGTGTGGGAATCGACAACCCCGGCGGCTATCTCTCGGCCCTGGTCGGCTCGACCGTCGAGCAGGCGCTGCGCGCGGCATCCGACCCGCTCTCTCCACCCGCCGAGCTCTGAACGGCGTGCGAGAGCATCCGTCAGCGTCCGCCGGAGAACCCGCCGCCTCCGCCGCCGCCCGAGAACCCGCCCCCGGTCGACCCGCCGGACGATGAACTCGAGGGCGTGTAGGTGGCTGCGGTGTTCATAGAGCTGGAGTAGCTCGACAGGCGCGATGCGAGCGAGACGCCGACGTAGGTGCTGACCCAGTCGGGGTCGCGACCGGTGTCGGCGTACGTGGTCTCCAGCACCCTCGACCAGCTGCGCTCCTCGCCGAAGAGCATCGCGTACGGCAGCAGCCTCTCGTACAGATGGATCACGTCGATCGAGCCGTCGGAGCGTCGGTCGGCACCCTCGACCGATTGCAGCATGCGCAGCCGATCGGTCTCGGCGACCCGGATGAACTCCCGCACGCCCAGCAGGTATTCGGCCTGCTCAGCGCCCTGCGGGGTGAGCACGGTGTGCCGGCTGAACGCCACGATCGCCGAGAATCCGACGCCGACGGCGGCGAGGATGAAGGTGATGACCGACAGCGGCAGCAGGTCGCGGTCTTTCGAGGCTGTCCAGATGAGCAGAGCGAGGGTGACCACCAGCATCCCGATCGACACCCAGCCGACCGTCATCGCCGCGCGGCTGCGCTCGGAGGCGAGCCAGCCGCGTCTCTTCGCTTCGGCTGCGCCCTTCTTGACGAGTTTCTGCATGCGCTCGGCGAACTTCGCGTCCTTGCTCGGGATGCGCCGGACGGTCGCCTTCCGGGGGAAGAGAGCATCGATCATGGCCGAGTCCAGCGGATGCCCGGACCGGGTCCTGTCGATCAGGCGCAGGGTCGGATGATCCTCGCCGTCGTCCTCCAGGCGCAGGGCGCCCCGCACCGCCAGGTGCACCATCTCGGCGGGCGCCGGGTTCGGTGCCCGCACGATGAGCGGAGCGGCGAGGAGGGGAGGTACGTCTGCGGGCACGTCGAACTGCGCGATGACGATGCCCGTCGCGGTGCGGCGTCGACGCCGCATGCCCGCGACCGCGATCCAGGCTCCGGCGGCGGTGACCAGCGACGCTCCGCCGGCGACCACCGGCGCGAAGTCCGCCACAGGATCGGGCTCTCGTGCTGCGGGCTGAGCCACCGTGCCGGCGGCGAATCCGATGGCCACCGTCACGCCGTCGCCCGCCTCACGGGCGCCGGAGCGCACCCGGAACGTGGAGTCGTCCTGCGTCTTCTCGAGGTCGCAGGAGCGACGCTCGCCCTGCAGGCCGGAGTAGCAGGCGGTGGCGCCGGTGGCCGCGGCCGCGAGATCGGGGGCGAAGTTGATCTCCGCGTCGAAGCGCCCGATGTCCTGCGTGCTGTTCAGCGGCAGCAGGTTCCAGTAGAACTCGTCGTTGCCCGACTCGGTGCCGTGCATCATGAAGTCCCGCATGGTCGACCGGATCACGTATGTCGTCGAACCGTGCACGTAGTCGTCGGTGCCGGTGAGCACCAACACCATGTCGTCTTCGGTCTCGACCTCGAAGGGCACGTCGCGCCCCTCGGCATCCGTCACCGAGACGATGTCGATGTCGAGTCCCGCACCGAGGTAGCGCTGCGGGTAGCCGCGGATGATGCCCTTGTTCTGATCGTGCTGCGGGAACTCGGCGACCAGCGTCTCGGTGACATGCGCGAAGGCGCGGCCCTCGTCGTCGAGCGAGACGTCGTAGCGTGCGTCCCACGACGAGTACGAGAAGTCGTCCACTTCGGCGGCGGCCGGGGCGACGGGCAGCAGCGCGGCGAGCAGCCCCACGGCGAGCGCAAGCGCGACGAGCGCCCTCCGGGCATCGAGCAGGGCGGGAATTCGCTGAGCACGCATGTCGAGAGGCTACCCCGGGAGCCGACGACAGCTCTCAGGGCCGCGGGGCGCGCGCCGGTAGACTCGAGGGGACTTTCCAAGGAGCCACCCATGACTGACGCGCCCGCGCCGCCCCCCGCATCCGCCGAGCTCGAAGACGATGTCTTCGAGCAGAAGGCGGTTCGCCTTGCGAAGCGCGAGCGGCTGATCGAGAAGCGGGTGGATGCCGGTGGCGGCGCGTTCCCCGTGTCGGTGCCGGTGACGCACAGCATCCCGGCGCTGCGCGCCGAGTACGGCGAGCTCGAGCCCGACACCGCGACCGGGGTCATCGCCGGCGTCGCCGGCCGTGTGGTGTTCAGCCGCAACACCGGCAAGCTGTGCTTCGCGACGCTGCAGGCCGGCGACGGCTCGCGCATCCAGGCCATGGTCTCGCTGGCGAACGTGGGCGAGGAGTCGCTGGCCGACTGGAAGGCGCTCGTCGACCTCGGCGACCACGTCTTCGTGCGCGGCGAGGTCATCTCCAGCCGGCGCGGAGAGCTGTCGATCATGGCCGATGCCTGGCAGATCGCGTCGAAGGCGATCCTGCCGCTGCCGAACGCGTACTCCGAGCTCAGCGAGGAGGGCCGCGTGCGCAGCCGCTTCCTCGACCTCATCGTGCGCGACCAGGCCCGCACGACCGTGCGCGCCCGCGCCGCCGTGAACGCCAGCCTGCGTGCGACGTTCACCTCGCACGAGTTCCTCGAGGTCGAGACCCCGATGCTGCAGGTGCAGCACGGCGGAGCCTCTGCGCGCCCGTTCATCACCCACTCGAACGCGTTCGACACCGAGCTGTACCTGCGCATCGCCCCCGAGCTGTACCTGAAGCGCGCCGTCGTCGGCGGCATCGAGCGGGTCTACGAGATCAACCGCAACTTCCGCAACGAGGGCGCCGACTCGACGCACAGCCCCGAGTTCGCGATGCTCGAGGCGTACCAGGCGTACAGCGACTACAACGGCATCGCCGACCTCACCCAGGAGCTCATCCAGAACGCGGCGGTCGCCGTCGCCGGCTCCACCACCGTCACCTGGGCCGACGGCACCGAGTACGACCTCGGCGGCGAGTGGGACCGCATCTCGATGTACGGCTCGCTGTCGGCTGCAGCAGGGCGCGAGTTCACCCCGCAGGACGATGTGGCCGACCTCATCGCCTTCGCCGAGGCGAACGGCGTCGACATCCCGCCGCACCCCACGCACGGCAAGCTGATCGAAGAGCTCTGGGAGCACTTCGTGAAGGTCGACCTCACCCGCCCGACCTTCGTGATGGACTTCCCGGTCGACACCTCGCCTCTCGTGCGCGAGCACCGCTCGATCCCGGGCGTCGTCGAGAAGTGGGACCTGTACGTGCGCGGCTTCGAGCTCGCCACCGGGTACTCCGAGCTGGTCGACCCGGTCATCCAGCGCGAGCGCTTCGTCGAGCAGGCGAAGCTCGCCGCCCGCGGCGATGTCGAGGCGATGCCCGTAGACGACGAGTTCCTGCGCGCGCTCGAGCACGGCATGCCGCCGTCCGGCGGCATGGGCATGGGCATCGACCGCCTGCTGATGGCCATCACCGGTCTCGGCATCCGCGAGACCATACTCTTCCCGCTGGTGAAGTGACCGGAGCCCGGGCATGACGCCGAACGTCGTCGACCTGCTGATCGCCGTGCTGCTGATCGGGTCGGTCGCGACAGGGCTCGGCGCGGGGCTGTTCGCCGTGCTCGGCTCGGTGTGTGGTCTGGTGCTCGGAGCCCTCGCCGCCCCGTGGGTGCTGCCGCTCGTGGCGCGCACCGTGCCCGAGAGCGGGCCGAGAGGGCCCCTGCTCGTGCTCACGGCCGTCGCGCTGCTCGTCGTGGGCGCGAGCATCGGCGCGGCTGTCGGCCGCGTCGTGCGCCG
>NZ_DAMDLU010000077.1:0-13654 GCF_032084865.1 Microbacterium sp. | reverse complement strand
GTCGTCGCGGCGAAGACGATGCCGGCTGCGACGATCACAGCCCCTGCGGCCAGGGTGGCCGCCGCGCCGTACGGGATGCGCACGCGCAGCGGGCCCCGGCGCGCAGCCTGGCGCACGGGGGATGGCTCGAGTGCCGGAGGCAGGGCGACCACACGCTCCGACTGCAGGTTCTCCCATGATCGGATCGCGGCGGCCATCGCCGCGGCGAGCCCCGGGTCGCCGGGAACGATGAGGGGCACATCCAGCCGTGCCGACAGCATCTCGGCGACCAGGGGGACACGCGCGCATCCGCCGATCAGGATGACCTCATCGAGGTCGGCGACCGACAGGCGCTCGGCCTCCAGCGCCTGCTCCACCACTTCCACCGTCCGCGCGACGGGTCCGGCCGCCATGCCCTCGAGCTCGGACCGGGTGACGCGCACCGAGGCGCCCTGCCCGCCGAGCGAGACCGGCACCGACACATCGGAGCTGTACGAGAGCCTCTCCTTCGCTTCGATCACCGCCTGACGTGTTGCGAGCAGCTCGGAGCGCGTGCCGTCGACCGCGGAGGTCTGCGGGATCATCCTGAGCACGTGCTGCAGCAGGGCCGAATCGATGTCGACTCCGCCGATGTCGCTCACGTGGGATGGGCCGAGCGCCCGCCCGCCACGCAGCAGCGTGGCCTCGAAGGCCGTGCCGCCGAGGTCGTAGACGCAGACCGTGTGCGCCCGCGCATCGTCGCTCGCGTGCCGCTGCGCCACCACCGGGGCGGCAGGCACGAGGGTCACGTCCAGATCGAGTTCGCGCAGGCTCGCCTGCACGGCATCCGCTCGATGACCCCACCACGACGTCGGATGCACGAGGGCGATCGCCGCAGCAGGCGTGCCCCGCTCGGCAGCCACGGCACCAGCGATCCACAGCACCATCCGCGCGAGCAGATCCTCGGCGCCGATGGTGAAGCCGCTCACGACGAGGGGAACCGCGTCCCCGATACCGCGCGTGAAGCCCTGCACGACGCGCTCGGGCCGATCACGTCCGCGCTGCGCGGCCTCGGTGCCGAAGATCGCGTCGCCGTCTTCGGTGATGAAGGCGAGCAGCGGAATGTCGGCACGCTCGCCTCCCACCGCGAGTGGTGCCACCTGCAATTCCTCGTGCGCTGCGGCGCTGGCGATGACCGTTCTCACACCGGTCGTGCCTACGTCGAGCGCGAGTACGAACTCGCCCATCAGTACCGCCGATTTTCCCCAGTATCCATCCCTTGGATGCCGCTCACTATAGGCCGATCCTCGACCGAGCGGAAGGGGGATCTACTCGGATGGGCGGGCCACGCTCGGGCCCGCCGGTCGGCCTGCGAATCGCGCCACCGCTCGACGCGGATTAGGGTTCTCAGGTGACCTCTGAACCGCCCGCTCGCGCTGCCGGAGTCGCGCACGCGGCACGCGGCGGGATCGCGTACACGATCGGCGCCTATCTGCTCTGGGGCGCGCTGCCGCTGTACTTCCTCGCGCTTGTTCCCACCGGCCCGTGGGAGGTCGTCGCATGGCGGGTGCTGCTGTCGTTCGTGTTCTGCTGCCTCCTGCTCACGATCATGCGGGGATGGCCGGCCTTCATCGCCATCGTCCGTCAGCCGCGGCTGCTGGGCTGGACGGCCCTGGCCGGAGTGCTGATCTACGTCAACTGGCAGGCGTTCCTCATCGGCACGCTCACCGGGCACGTCATCGAGACCAGCCTCGGTTACTTCATCAACCCGATCTTCACGGTACTGCTGGGCGTCTTCGTGCTGCGCGAGCGGGTGCGCCGGATGCAGTGGATCGCGATCGGCGTCGCCGCGCTCGCCGTGGTCGTGATCGTCATCGCCTACAGGGCGTTCCCGTGGATCGCGCTGACGCTCACCGCCTCTTTCGGCATCTACGGGCTCGTGAAGAAGCAGATCGGTGCGGCAGTGGATGCCACGAGCGGGCTCACGCTCGAGTCGTTCTGGCTGATCCCGATCGCGGTCGTGACGCTGATCGTCGTCGGCCAGACCGACGGCATCACGTTCGGTCAGGTCTCGCCGTTGCACACGCTGCTCGTCGCGGGCGCCGGCATCGCCACCGCCGTGCCCCTGCTGCTGTTCGCCGCGGGCACCCGGCGGATCGACCTGAGCCTGGTGGGGATGCTGCAGTTCATCACCCCGGTCATGCAGTTCGTCGTGGGCTGGGCGCTGCTCGGCGAGCCCATGCCGTTCGAGCGCTGGATCGGCTTCATCATCGTCTGGATCGCGATCGCCGTGTTCGTCGCCGACCTGCTGCTGCACGGCCGCCGCACACGCACGGCCGCAGCCGTCGACCTCGTCTGAGCGGCGGTCGCCCGCGACGTGCCGATCGTTAGGCGACCGAGACAGAACCCGCGCATGCGAACCAATAGGGTGAGATCACCCGAAGTGGAAACCCACGTTCAGTTACGCAAGGGAGCAACATGAACGCAATGAAGGGCTCGCGTTCCGCGAGGATCTTCGCGGCGGCTGCAATGGTCAGCGCCTCCGCACTCATCATCGCGGGCTGCAGCAGCACGCCCACCGACAACGGCGGCGGCGACAAGCCGGCAGCCGACCTCACCCTGAAGCTCGGATCCCTGCTGCCGCAGACCGGCTCGCTCGCCTTCCTCGGCCCGCCGATGGAGTCCGGTGTCGGCCTGGCGGTCAAGGAGATCAACGAGGCAAACGCCGGCATCAAGGTCGAGCTCACCGCCGAAGACGAGGGCGACACCGACACCAAGGCGTACGAGACCTCGATCACCAAGCTGCAGGGCGCGGGCGTGACCGCGATGATCGGCGCCGCGGCATCCGGTGTCTCGCGTCTGATCCTCGACGGCAACGTCAACGCCGGCATCCTGCAGATCTCGGCGTCGAACACCGGCCCCGACTTCACCGACTGGGACGACAAGGGACTCTACTTCCGCACCGCGCCCAGCGACCTGCTGCAGGGCGAGGTGCTCGGCAACCTGATCGCCGAGGACAACCGCAAGACGCTCGGCATCATCTACCAGAACGACGCTTACGGCACCGGCCTCGACGCCGCCATCAAGGAGACGTTCGAGAACGCCGGCGGCAAGGTCGTCGCCGAGGCGTCGTACAACGTCGGTGACGCGCAGTTCGACGCCCAGGTCGAGACGATCAAGGCGCAGAACCCCGACGCCGTGGCGATCGTCTCGTTCGACCAGTTCAAGACGATCGGCCCGCTGCTGGTGAACGCCGGCATCACCGCCGACAAGTTCTACATGGTCGACGGAAACCTGTCGGACTACGGTGACGAGATGCCGGTGTCGCTCGAGGGCGCGCAGGGCACCAAGGCCGGCCCGGTTCTCGAGGACGACTTCGTCGAGCGCCTGCAGGCGTACTGGACCGGCGAGGGCAACCCCGAGGTGAAGGACTTCACCTACGCCGGTGAGGCCTACGACGCGGCCGTCCTCGTGGCACTCGCGTCGCTCGCCGCCGGCTCGACCGAGGGCGCCGACATCGCGGCCAAGATGCAGGAGATCTCGGGCGGCTCGGGCGACGGCAAGAAGTGCACCTCGTTCGCCGAGTGCGCCAAGATCATCAACGACGGAGGCACCGCCGACTACGACGGCTACTCCGGCGAGGTGACCTTCGACGAGGCCGGCGACCCGCAGGGCGCCACGATCGGCATCTACAAGTACAAGGCCGACAACACCATCGAGCGCACCAACTGACACCGCTCACAGGGAAGGCCCCGGATGCTCGCATCCGGGGCCTTCTTCATGCCCGCAGCATCGGCTGGGCATGAAGACGGGGGTGGATGCCCGGGCATCCACCCCCACTTCGGTCGTCTCAGGCGGCGTCCTGACCCAGGGTGCCGAGGTACAGGCCGATCACCTTCGGGTCGTTCAGCAGGTCCCGGCCGGTGCCCTCGTAGGCGTCGCGGCCCTGGTCGAGCACGTAGCCGCGGTCGCAGATCTGCAGGCAGCGGCGCGCGTTCTGCTCGACCATGATGGTCGTCACGCCGGCCTTGTTGATGTCCGAGACGCGGATGAACGCGTCGTCCTGCCGCACGGGGGAGAGGCCGGCCGAGGGCTCGTCGAGCAGCAGCACGGAGGGGTCCATCATCAGTGCGCGCGACATCGCGACCATCTGGCGCTCACCACCCGACAGCGAGCCCGCTCGCTGATTCAGGCGCTTGCCCAGCTCGGCGAAGATGCCGCTGACGAACTCGAGACGCTCGGCGTAGATCTTCGGGTTCTGGTACAGGCCCATCTGCAGGTTCTCGGCGATGGTCAGCGAGGGGAAGACGTTGTTCGTCTGCGGCACGAAGGCCACGCCGCGCTTGACGAGCTTGTCGGCCTTGAGACCGATGATGCTCTCGCCGTTGACCGTGATGTCACCCTGCCGCACGTTCACCATGCCGAAGATCGCCTTGAGCAGCGTCGACTTGCCGGCGCCGTTCGGGCCGATGATGCCGATCAACTCGCCCTGGCGGGCGACGAGGTTGGCGCCGTTGAGGATGTTCACGCCGGGCAGGTATCCCGCATGAACGTCCTTCAGTTCGACGACGACGTCGCCGCCTGCGGCGACGTCGGAAGTCGCCCGCCCTGAGCCTGTCGAAGGGACGACGTCGCCGGAAGCGGGGGAGGGGTCAGCTGCAGCATCCATCACTTGTTCTCCTCTTCGGCCGCGGCTTCCAGCTCGGCTTCAGCCTCTGCCTCGATCTTCTCCCGGATGCGCGCGGCGGCGGCGTCCGAGTCATCGCCCGGCATCACCGGGATGCGGCCGGTGACCACGCCCAGGTCGACGTCCTGATGCGCGCCGAGGTACGCGTCGACGACGGCGGGGTCGTCCATGACGGTCTCCGGCGGACCCTCGGCGACGACGCGACCCTCGGCCATCACGATGACCCAGTCGGCGATGTGGCGCACCATGTGCATGTCGTGCTCGACGAAGAGCACGGTCATGCCCTGCTCCTTCAGATCGAGGATGTGATCCAGCAGCGACTGCGTGAGGGCCGGGTTCACGCCGGCCATCGGCTCGTCGAGCATGACCAGCTGCGGATCGCTCATCAGCGCGCGCGCCATCTCGAGCAGCTTGCGCTGACCGCCCGACAGCGAGGCCGCGAAGTCCTTCTCCTTGGCGTCGAGCTTGAAGCGGCGCAGCAGCTCGCGGGCGCGCTCCTCGATCTCCGCCTCCTGCCGGCGCCAGAGCGCTGGGATCAGGCTCGTCCAGAAGCCCTCGCCGCGCTGCTTCGTGGCGCCGAGCTTCATGTTCTCGAGCACCGTCAGCAGCGACAGCGACTTGGTGAGCTGGAAGGTGCGCACCTGACCCATCCGGGCCACCTTGAAGGAGGGGATGCCCGACAGGTTCTTCCCGTCGAAGCTCCACGTGCCGCTGTTCGGCTTGTCGAAGCCGCAGAGCAGGTTGAACAGGGTCGTCTTGCCTGCACCGTTCGGGCCGATCAGCGCCGTGATGGCGCCCCGGGGCACTTCGACGTGCTCGACGTTCACCGCGGTCAGTCCGCCGAAGTGCCGCTCCACGGCATCCACGACCAGAATCGGGTCGACCTTCGCCACACCGGGCACGGCCGGGCCCTTCGCGAGCCCGGTCGTCTTCGGACGCCGGACGCTGCCGGTCACCGGTGCCGCATGGGCGCCGGGGACCTGCTCGGGGGTGTTCTCACTTGACAAAGGTCATCTCCCTCTTGTCTCCGAGGATGCCCTGCGGGCGGAAGATCACGAGCAGCATCAGCGCCACGCCCACGAAGATGAAGACGAGGGTCGACGCCTGGCTCGACGACATCGGCAGGATGCCGGTGCGGGCCATGCTCGGCAGCACGTTGGCGAGGAACGCGAAGACGACCCAGAACAGGATCGCGCCCAGCGTCGGGCCGAAGACGGTCGCGGCGCCGCCGAGCAGCAGGATCGTCCACAGGAAGAAGGTCAGCGAGGTCGTGTAGCTGCCCGGCACGACGGCCGAGGGGAGCACGAAGACGATGCCGCCCGCGGCGCCGATCACGCCGCCGACCACGAGCGCCTGCATCTTGTACGCGAACACGTTCTTGCCGAGCGAGCGCACGGCGTCCTCGTCCTCGCGGATGCCCTTGAGCACGCGACCCCAGGGGCTGCGCATGAGCGCCCAGACCAGCAGGACGGCGACGGCCAGCAGCACCACGCCGAACACGCGGTTCCACAGGTCGTTCGCCGTGTACGTCCACGGGCCGAAGCCGTAGGTGCCGTCGGGGAACGGGTTGGCGTCGCGGAAACCGCCGTTGTACTGCGCGAGACCGTCGGCCGAGTTCGTCCACTCGTCGAACACCTGCGTGGTGAACAGCAGACGCACGATCTCGCCCGCCGCGATGGTCGCGATGGCGAGGTAGTCGGCGCGCAGGCGCAGGGTCGGGATGCCAAGCAGCACGGCGAACAGGGCGCCGCCGAGCAGGCCGATCAGCATGCCCACCCACCAGGGCAGGCCGAAGCTGAGCACCGAGATCGCGTATCCGTAGCCGCCGACCGCCATGAATGCCGCCATGCCGAAGTTCAGCAGGCCGGCGTAGCCGAAGTGCACCGCCAGGCCGGTCGCGGCCAGCGCGTACGCGATGGTGACAGGGCTGAACAGGTAGACGGCCGTGTTGGAGAAGATGCTTCCGAAGTCCATGTCAGCCCAGCCTTTCCTTGCGTCCGAGCAGACCCTGTGGCCTGACCAGCAGGATCACGATGAGCACGACGAGAGCGCTCGCGTACTTCAGGTCCGACGGGATCCACAGCGTCGACACCTCGACCGCCATGCCGACGATCAGTGAGCCGACCAGAGCGCCGAACGCGGTGCCGAGACCGCCGAGCGTGATCGCGGCGAAGATGAGCAGCAGCATCTGCATGCCCATGTCCCACTTCACACCAGGGCGGAAGTACGCCCACAGGATGCCCGAGATGGCCGCCAGCAGACCCGACAGGATCCAGACGTAGCGGATCACCCGGTCGACGTCGATGCCCGAGGCCGCAGCGAGCTGCGGGTTGTCGGAGATGGCCCTGGTCGCCTTGCCGATGCGCGTGCGGGTGAGGAACCATGCGACGGCGAGGATGACGACGATGCTCACGCCCATCGCGACGAGGTCGATGTACGACAGCGAGACCGGGCCGAACTGGATGGGTGCGGGGCTCGAGCCGGGCAGCTGGCGGGTGCCGCCGCCGATGAGGTACTGGAAGAGGTACCGCAGCGCCAGCGAGAGGCCGATGCTCACGATCATGAGCTGCACGACGCCGAGGCCGCGGCGGCGGAGAGGACGCCACAGGGCGGCATCCATTCCCCAGCCCAGCAGCCCGCCCGCGATCACCGCGGCGATGATGCCGATCCAGAGGGGCGCCTGCCACACCGTCGTCGTCACGAGCGCGACCAGGCCGCCCCAAGTCACCATCTCGGCGTGCGCGAAGTTCGACAGGCGCGTCGTGCCGTAGATGAGCGCCGCACCCATGGATGCCAGTGCGAGCAGCAGTCCGAAGTTCAGGCCGCCGACCAGGCGCGAGAGCAGCTGGTCGAGCAGCGACACCGTGATGCGCTCGCCCTCACCGAGGAACAGGTTGACGATCTTCGTGCCGGTCAGGCCGAACTCCGCCTCGAACTCGCCGCTCGTGCCGGACACCGGCTCGACGCCGTCGGGCAGGTTCTCGGCATCGACGATCACGCCTTCCGGAAGGGTGTCCTCGTCGACCGCGATCGTGTACTTGTCCTTCTCGGGCACGTACAGCCGCCACTTGCCTTCGGCGTCGGTCTTGGTCTCGCCCTCGAAGCCGCCGCCCTTCACCGACAGTCCGACGCCTTCGATGGGCTTGTCGTCGTAGGTGATGTTGCCGGCGAAATAGAAGTCGGTGACCTCCTGGCCGTCCGGTGTCGTCTCCGCGTGCGCGGCACCGGCCGGCCCGCCGAAGACGAGGAAGGCGGCGAGCAGCGTCGCGAGCAGCGCGAGCACACCGTTCCGGGGGCGCTGAAGCGCCACAGTTCTGAGTCCCACGCATCCTCCACATCGAGTGCATCGAGCGACTTCGGGTCGTCGCTCCGCTTGGACGTCGCACTGAGCGTATCCCCTCGTCGGCACGGAGCACGACATCCGTGTCCTGATCGGAATGTCGGGAGTGTCACCCCCGGCGTTCACGGCGTTCTCGGAATAACACGGTCGCCGGCGCGCTTAGAATCTATACACCGCGGGTCACGCCACCTCCGGTCGCAGACGTCCCCGCGAACTCGCCATTCGATCGCGCCTCCGGCGCAGAGGAGCACGCTTCCATGCAGCAGCACGACCCGTTCGGTTTCGTCGGACTCACCTACGATGACGTGCTTCTCCTTCCCGGGCACACGGACGTCATCCCCAGCGAGGCCGACACCTCGTCACGGATCACGCGGCGCATCTCGGTGGCCACACCGCTGCTCTCCAGCGCGATGGACACCGTGACCGAGGCGCGCATGGCGATCGCGATGGCGCGTGAGGGCGGTATCGGCATCCTGCATCGCAACCTGTCGATCGCCGATCAGGCGTCGCAGGTCGACCGTGTCAAGCGCAGCGAGTCGGGCATGATCACCGACCCGATCACCACCACCCCCGACGCGACGGTCGAAGAGGTCGACAACCTGTGCGCCCGCTACCGCATCTCCGGTCTGCCGGTCGTCGACGAGGCCGGGCACCTGGTGGGCATCATCACCAACCGCGACATGCGCTTCGTGTCCGGCTTCGAGCGTCAGACCACCCTCGTCAAGGACGTCATGACGAGCGAGAACCTCGTCACCGCTCCGGTCGGGGTCGCCGCCGGCGAGGTGATCGCCCTGTTCGCGAAGCACCGCGTCGAGAAGCTGCCGCTGATCGACGCCGACGGAACGCTCGCCGGCCTCATCACGATCAAGGACTTCGACAAGAGCGAGAAGTATCCGCTCGCCACCAAGGACGACCAGGGCCGTCTGCGCGTGGGCGCGGCGATCGGCTTCTTCGGCGACGCGTGGGAGCGCGCCGAGGCGCTGCGGGATGCCGGTGTCGACCTCCTCGTCGTCGACACCGCCAACGGGCAGTCGCAGGGCGTCATCGAGCTCGTCAAGCGGCTCAAGGCCGACGCGACCTTCGAGCACATCGACATCGTCGGCGGCAACGTCGCGACCCGTGAGGGCGCGCAGGCCCTGGTGGACGCCGGCGTAGACGCCGTCAAGGTCGGCGTGGGACCGGGGTCCATCTGCACCACCCGCGTCGTCGCCGGCGTCGGCGTGCCGCAGGTGACCGCGGTCTACGAGGCATCCCTCGCCGCCGGTCCTGCCGGCGTGCCGGTGATCGCCGACGGCGGTCTGCAGTACTCCGGCGACATCGCCAAGGCGCTGGTCGCCGGCGCCGATGCCGTCATGCTGGGCTCGCTGCTCGCCGGCACCGACGAGTCGCCGGGCGAGATCGTCTTCCAGTCGGGCAAGCAGTTCAAGCAGTACCGCGGGATGGGATCGCTCGGCGCCATGCAGACGCGCGGCAAGCAGACCTCGTACTCGAAGGACCGCTACTTCCAGGCCGACGTCCCCAGCGACGACAAGCTGATCCCCGAGGGCATCGAGGGCCAGGTGCCGTACCGCGGGCCGCTCTCGGCGGTGGCGTACCAGCTGATGGGCGGTCTGCGCCAGTCGATGTTCTACGTCGGCGCCCGCACCATCGACGAGCTCAAGACCCGCGGCCGCTTCGTGCGCATCACCGCGGCCGGGCTCAAGGAGTCGCACCCGCACGACGTCCAGATCGTCGTCGAGGCGCCCAATTACAAGAAGTGAGCCGACAACGGGCCACGGCCGCGAAGCGGGCGTGAGGCGGGTCGGCTCAGGTTGAGCGAGCGGAGCGAGTCGACACCTCACCTGACGGGAAGGGGCGGATGCCGCGGCATCCGCCCCTTTCGCATGCCACGACGCGGGCGTACCGTGAACGGCATGTGCCGCAGCATCCACACCCTCCACAACTTCGAGCCGGCGGCGACCACAGACGAAGTGCACGCCGCAGCCCTGCAGTACGTGCGCAAGATCGCCGGCACGACGAAGCCCTCGAAGGCCAACCAGGAGGCCTTCGACCGCGCCGTCGCCGAGATCGCGCACGCGACGAGGCATCTGCTCGACGACCTGGTCGCGACCCGTCCTCCGAAGAACCGCGAGGAGGAGGCGGCGAAGGCCCGCGCGAAGGCCGTCGCGTCCGGCCGCTACGCCGCCTGAACACCTGTCGTGACGCCGGGTGTCCCCGTGTTGCCCGGTGTGACGGGCGACGTGGCGGGGCATCCGGAGGCCCGATTACGGTCGCCGCATGACTCTTCTGCGCGACCAGCCCACCACGATCTCCGATGTCACCGCCGACGAGCGCGCCGAGCGTCTCGGCCGGGCGGGCGCAGCCTGGAGCGAGCGCATCGCCCGCGACGCCGCGAACGCCGCCCTCACCTCCACGGTGACCGGACGCGGCATCGGCGCCGTGGGCACCGAGATCCGGGCAGGCCGGCATCGCTTCCTCGTCGACGAGCCGGCCGGTCTGGCGGGCGACGACGCCGGGCCGAGCCCCGTCGAGTATGCGCTCGGAGCGCTCGTGTCGTGCCAGGTCGTGGTCTTCCGCCTCTACGCCCAGGCGCTCGGTCTGACCATCGACGACATCGAGATCACCGCCGAGGGCGACCTCGACGTGCGCAAGCTCTTCGGCATCGACGAATCGGGCCGCGCCGGCTTCCACGACGTGCGGGTGCGGGTCGACATCACCGGACCGAACACGGCGGAGGAGTACGAGCGGCTGCGCGCCGTCGTCGACGAGCACTGCCCCGTGCTCGACCTGTTCGCGAACACCGTCCCGGTGCGGGGCGCGCTCGTCTGAGGCCCGCCCTCCGGCTCGGGTGGGCCCGATCGGCCGCATCCGGGCGCGGGAGGCCGCTATTTGGGCCCATCCGACGGGGTGTGGCGCAGTGCCGGGCTGCGCGGACGAGGTGTGCCGCGGCCCACCACTAGAGTGAGCCGCATGCGCTCAGCGTCGAACACGCTCACTCGCGGCCAGATCACCCGCTACGCCACCGGCTCGCTCGGCACCGGGGGATTCGCCACGCTGCCCGGACTCGTGCTGGTCTACTACCTGACCGACTCGCTGGGCGTGACGGCGCTCGCCGCCGGAGCGATCGTCACCGGCGCCAAGGTGTGGGACGTGCTGATCGACCCGGTGATCGGCGGACTCAGCGACAGCGCGCTGGCCCGCACGGGATCGCGTCGCGGGCTCATGCTGCTCGGCTCGATCGGGCTGCCGATCGCGTTCGTGCTGACCTTCGCCGTGCCCGCGGGGATCGGTCCGGTGGCATCGGCCATCTGGGTGCTCGTCGCGTTCATGCTCGCAGCGACATGCTTCAGTCTCTTCCAGGTGCCGTACATCGCGCTGCCCGCCGAGCTGACCGACGACTATCGCGAGCGCACGCGACTGCTCACCTGGCGCGTGGTCGTGCTGACCGTGGCGATCCTGCTGTTCGGCGCGGGCGGGCCCGAGATCCGCGGCATGTTCGACGACGACCCGCTGCTCGGCTACCTCGTGATGGCGACGGTGGCCGCCGTGCTGCTCGGCGCGGGGCTGCTCGTCGCCTCGACCGTCGCCCCCACCCGCCCGACGCTGCCGGTGCGTCCCGGCGCGTCGATCGCGATGCACTACCGCGACGGGATCGACGCGCTGCGCGAGAGTCAGCCGTTCCGCGTGCTGCTCGGCACGTTCATGCTGCAGGGGCTCGCGACGGGGCTCATGCTGGCCGCGGCTCAGTTCGTGGCGCGCTGGGTGCTGGGCGACGAGGGCGCGGTGACACCGCTGTTCGTCGCGCTGATCGCTCCGGCCCTGCTGATGGCCCCGGTGTGGAAGCTCGTCGCCGACCGCGTCGGCAAGGAGCGCGGTTTCCGGATCGCGAGCACGATGTTCCTCGCCGCCACGGCGGTGCTCGGGCTGATGGTCTGGATGCCCGGATGGTGGATCCTCGCGCCGGTCGCTCTCGCCGGCGCGGCGTACGCCGGCATGCAGACCCTGCCGATGGCGATGCTGCCCGACGTCATCGCGCACGATCGCACGGCCGGCGGCCGCGACAATCGCTCCGGCGTCTTCAGCGGCGTGTGGACGGCGGGCGAGACGACGGGCATGGCGCTCGGCGCGACCGTGCTGTCGATCGTGCTCGCGGTGACCGGATACATCGAGACGACGGCCACGGTCGAGGTCGCGCAGCCGGACGCCGCCGTGACCGGGATCGCCGTGGCGTTCAGCCTGCTGCCCGCGGCGCTCATGCTGCTCAGTCTCGTGGCGCTCGCCCGCTACCGGCTGCGGGAGCACGACATCATCGGGACGTCTGCGTGAGCGACATCCTCGATCGGCTGCGTCGGATGCGCGCCGCCGACGCGCCCACGCACGGAGGCCGCGTGCTGTCGTACGTGTACGACTCGGGGCTCGGTGAACTCGACGAGTTGGCCGACGCCGCCGCCCGTCTCGCGCGACCGCTGAACGGTCTCGACCCCACGGTGTTCCCGTCGATCGCGGCCATGGAGCGCGACGTGATCGGCTTCACGCGCCGGATGCTGCACGGCGGCCGATCCGTCGTCGGCACCGTCACCAGCGGCGGAACGGAGAGCTGCCTGCTCGCCGTGAAGACAGCACGCGATCTGTGGCGACGCGCTCATGCCGGGTCGGTCGGGCGTCCGCGGCTCGTGGCGCCGGCCACCGCGCACGCCGCGTTCATCAAGGCGGCGCAGCTGTTCGATCTCGAGTTCGACGCCGTGCCGTGCTCGCCGGACGGTGTGGTCGCGGCATCCGATCTGATCGACCGGCTCGACGACGATGTCGCCCTCGTCGTCGTGTCGGCGCCGTCGTACCCCACCGGCATGCTCGATCCGATCGCGGAGGTCGCGGCCGCGGCATCCACTCGGGGCATCTCGTGCCATGTCGACTCGTGCTTCGGCGGTTTCGTGCTGCCGTGGTGGCCGGGTCTTGCGACGGGGGACTTCCGGGTGCACGGGGTCACGAGCATCTCGGCCGATCTGCACAAGTTCGGCTACGCACCCAAGGGCGTGTCGGTGCTGCTGCAGCGCGGCCGGCGCCGCCACCGCGCGCAGTTCTTCGCCACGACCGGCTGGGCGGGCTATCCGGTCGTGAACCCGACTCTGCTCGGTTCGCGTTCGGCGTCGCCCCTCGCGGCGGCGTGGGCGATCACCCAGCATCTCGGAGACGACGGGTACCGGCGCCTCACGGGCTCGATCCACCGGGTCGCGCTCGCCGTCAGGGCCGCGGTCGACGGCATCCCGGGGCTGCGGGTGATCGGCGACCCGATCGGGCCGGCGATCGCACTCGGCTCGGACGACGGGGTGCCCGAGTCCGAGCGGGTCGACCCGCACCGCCTCGCCGACGCGATGGTGGCGCACGGGTGGAAGATCCAGCCGCAGCCGGGACTCGTGCAGACGAACGGGGCGCGCATCGCGCACAGCGCGCACCTCACGCTCACGCCCGTGCTCGAGCCGCAGGTGGGCGAGTTCACGCGCGCACTCGCGGATGCCGCCGACGAGGTGCGCGGCCGGCCGGCAGCCGATCCGAGGATGATGCTGGCGGCGCTGCGCGTGCTGGGGTACGGCGAAGGCGGGCGCGTTCCCGGACCTCGCGCGGCGTGGCGGCTGCTGCGGCTCGCCGGCGCGGGATCGGTGTCGGCGGAT
>NZ_DAMDLU010000076.1:6120-13712 GCF_032084865.1 Microbacterium sp. | reverse complement strand
GCTGCAGGGCGGCGAGCTGCTGCGAGACGGCCGACGGCGTGACGCGCAGCGCATCGGCCACGGCGGTGACGCTGCCGAGGGCGCCGAGCTCGCGCAGGATCTGCAGCTGATGGAGTTCCACGCACTCATCCTAGTTTCAGTGGAACTTAATGAACCGTGCAGAAAGAGGTCGTTGCTCTACAACGTCGAGTGAAGTGAGATCGAAGCATGAAGGCACTGTTCAAGAGCGAGCCGCGTGCCGGCTTCGAGCTCGTCGACCGACCCGATCCGGTGGCCGGCGCCGGGGAGGTCGTCATCCGCGTGTTGCGCGCCGGCATCTGCGGCACGGATCTGCACATCCACCGCTGGGACGACTGGGCCGCATCCGCGATCCAGACGCCGCTGATCCCCGGGCACGAGTTCTACGGCGAGGTCGTCGAGGTCGGCGACATGGTGCATGACATCTCGATCGGTGACCGCGTGTCGGGCGAAGGGCACATCGTGTGCGGCACATGCCGCAACTGCCGTGCGGGGCGTCGGCAGATGTGCATCCGAACCATCGGCCTCGGACTGCAGCGCGACGGCGCCTTCGCCGAGTACCTCTCCCTCCCGGCCACCAACGTCTGGGTGCATCACGACGACGTGACGCCCGAGCTCGGCGCGATCTTCGATCCGCTCGGCAACGCCGTGCACACCGCGCTGATGTACCGCGTGATCGGCGAGGACGTGCTGGTCACGGGATGCGGCCCGATCGGCCTCATGTCCATCGCGGTCGCACGCCACGCCGGCGCGAGGTTCATCGTCGCAACCGACGTCAGCGCGCCTCGGCTCGAGATGGCGACGCAGATGGGCGCCGACGCCGTCGTCGACGTCTCGCACCAGGACATCCGAGAGGCGCAGCGTGCGCTCGGAATGCGAGAGGGCTTCGACATCGGCTTCGAGATGAGCGGCGCGCCCTCGGCGCTTCCGGCCATGATCGACAACATGAACCACGGCGGGCAGATCGCCATGCTCGGCCTTCCCAGCGCGGGCTTCGACATCGACTGGGGCAAGCTCGTCACCCACATGCTCACGATCAAGGGCGTCTACGGACGCGAGATGTTCGAGACCTGGAACGCCATGGGCGCCATGCTGCAGACCAGCGCGAGCCTGCGCGAATCGATCACCCGCGTGATCGCCGACGTGATCCCCGCACGGGATTGGGAGCGCGGCTTCACTGCCGCCGAGTCGGCAGGCACGGGCAAGATCATCCTCGACTGGACCCAACTCTAAGGAGCCGCCATGTACGCGACATTCAAGGATCACCTGCGGGCCGAGCTCGCCGGCATCGACGACGCGGGACTCACCAAGCGGGAGCGCGGCATCAGCGGACCGCAGAAGGCTCAGATCGTCACGGGCGGGCAGGAGGTGCTCAACTTCTGCGCGAACAACTACCTCGGCCTCGCCGACGACCCGCGCATCCTCGACGCCGCCCGCCGCGCCCTCGACGAGTGGGGATACGGCCTCGCGAGCGTGCGCTTCATCTGCGGCACGCAGGAGCAGCATCTCGAGCTCGAGCGTCGTCTCGCCGCCTTCCTCGGCACCGACGACGCGATCCTGTACTCCTCGTGCTTCGACGCGAACGGCGGCGTCTTCGAGACGCTGTTCACCGCGGACGACGCGATCATCTCGGACGAGCTGAATCATGCGTCGATCATCGACGGCATCCGGCTGTCGAAGGCGCGCCGCCTGCGCTACCGCAACCGCGACATGGCCGATCTCGAGGAGCAGCTGACCGCCGCGGCAGATGCCCGATTCCGCGTCGTCGTCACCGACGGCGTCTTCTCGATGGACGGCTACATCGCCCCGCTGCAGGAGATCTGCGACCTCGCCGAGCGCTACGACGCCCTGGTGTTCGTCGACGACTCTCACGCGGTGGGCTTCGTCGGCGAGAACGGCCGGGGCACGCCCGAGCTGTGCGGCGTCTCGGACCGGATCGACATCTACACCGGCACCTTCGGCAAGGCGCTCGGCGGTGCGTCCGGTGGCTACGTCGCCGCGCATCGCGACATCGTCGCCCTGCTGCGCCAGCGCTCGCGGCCCTATCTGTTCTCGAACACCCTGGCGCCCGCGATCGTTGCGGGCACGCTGACTGCGCTCGACCTCGTCGAGGGCTCGGCGGATCTGCGCGCGCGGCTGACCGGGAACGCCGAGCTGTTCCGCCGCCGGATGACCCAGGAGGGCTTCGACGTGCTTCCCGGAGAGCACCCGATCGTGCCGGTGATGTTCGGCGATGCCGCGCTCACCGCGCGCATCGCCGACGAGATGCAGCGCCAGGGCGTGTACGTGACGGCCTTCAGCTTCCCCGTGGTGCCGCGCGGCAAGGCGCGCATCCGCGTGCAGCTCTCTGCGGCGCACACCGACGAGCAGGTCGAGCGCTGCGTGGCCGCCTTCGTCGCGGCGCGGGCTGCGGTCAGCTGACCGCGCCCGGCCAGTAGCGCCGGCGCAGGCGCGCCCAGTCGTTGCCGGGCAGGTGCGGATACAGCAGCGACGCGCCCAGGCAGTACTTGCTGACCGCGTGCGGCCGGATGCCGTGCTGCAGCAGCATCCGGTCGAGGGTCCCCGCCCCGGCATCCGACTTCGTCTCGACGAGCACATCCCCAGGTCCGTCGATGCGGCGCTGCGGCGATGACCAGCTCAGATCGGCGTCGAGGGTGATGCGGCGGGCGCCATCGGTCAGCGTGCTGCGCAGGTACAGGGTCTTCAGAACCGGATGCAGCTGCGCGGCGCCCATGTCGGTGATCGCCGCGCTGAATGCGCTCGCACGGGCGTCGAGGCGGTCACGCGCGAGCGGATCGTGCGGGATGCGCTGCTTGACGGTGCGTCCGCGCAGTCCCTTCGACTTCACCTCCAGCAGGCAGTCGCCGGAGTCGCAGTACAGACGCGTGCGCACCTTGAAGCGGTTGCGGCGACGCTGCACGTGCTGGCGGAAGAGGTCGAAGCGCGACGAGTCGAAGTACATCGTGCGGTAGCGGAACGCGCGGCGCCCGTCGATGTCGAGCACACGCCAGCGCCCGTCGAGCCGGCCGATCAGGTCGGCCAGCAGCGGCTGCGGCACGAAGTACTTCCGATCGACCCGGGTCATCAGCGAGGCCGTCGCGTCGAGCTGCGCGAGAGAGATCGGCGCCCGGTCGGCGAGCAGCGCGGCGGTGCTCATATCAGCGCCCGCACATCCGGTTCGGCGGCAACAGCATCCGCTCGGAGGGGATCCTCCTGCACCGCCCCTGTCGGGCGCACACGCGAATCGACCCGGAAGCGCACGTCGACGACGGTGATCTCACGCACGAGATCGACCTCGCGCACCTCGACGCGCAGAGTGGACGCGCCCAGCAGCGAGCGCAGCGTCTGGACGAGCGCTTCTTCGTCGGTGTACGCCCGGTCGAGGGTCATGCACTGGTGACGCGTGCGCCCGCCCACCCAGCGTCCGTCGACGACGAACATCACCAGCAGCATGAGTGCCGACAGCGCGGGCGTCACCCACGCCTCTGCGGGATGCAGGCCGGCGAGCAGACCGAGGGCGAGCGCGACGAAGTAGTAGGCGATCTCCTGCTGCGTGATCTGATCCGAGCGCAGCCGGATGATCGAGAGGATGCCGAACAGGCCGATCCCCAGTCCGATGCCGACCTCGACCGAACTCAACGCGATGGTCACCGCGAGCACGCCGACGTTCAGCGCCACGTACGACAGCAGCAGGTCGCGTCGACGGTGACGGCGGAAGTACAGCACATAGGCGAGCACCGTGATGGCGACGAGATCGGTGATGAGGGCGACGATCAGAGACATGGGACTCCTCCATTGGTTCTCTCCGATGCTCCACGCTGGGTGTGAAGGGCAGGTGAGGGCCGGATGAGAGAGTTCACATCATCGCCCGCGACGCTCTGCCACCTGCGTCACAGGCTCGCGGAGAGTCGATATCCGGCGCCGCGCACGGTCTCGATGCGGTCGGCGCCGAGCTTGCCTCGCAGATAGCGCACGTACACATCGACGACGTTCGAGCCCGGGTCGAAGTCGAAGCCCCACACCCGGCTCAGCAGCTGCTGCCGGGTGAGCACCTCGTCGGGATGGCGGAGCAGCGTCTCCAGCAGCGAGAACTCCCGCGTCGTCAGCTCGACGGCACGTTCCCCCACGGTCGCCCGGCGCGTGCGCAGATCGAGCGTCAGGTCGCCGGCGCGCAGCACCACCGCCGCCGCCGCGCTCTCGGAGATCAGGCGCAGGCGGATCCGGGCGAGCAGCTCGTCGAAGGCGAACGGCTTGCGCATGTAGTCGTCCGCCCCGCCCGAGAGGCCCGCGACGGTGTCTTCGACGGCGTCGCGGGCGGTGAGGATGATGATGGGCAGCTCGATCCGCTCGGCGCGCAGCCGGCGCAGCACGCTGAATCCGTCCAGACCGGGGAGCCCGATGTCGAGCACCATGAGGTCGAAGTCGCCGCTGCGCGCGAAGGCGACGGCATCGTTGCCGTCGCTCACCACCTCGGAGCGGAAGCCGTTCGCGCGAAGCCCCTTCTCGATGAACGAGGCGATGCGCTCTTCGTCCTCGGCGACCAGGATGCGGTTCATCGCGGCTCCTCTCGGGCGTGCGGGATGTCGATTAGGAACCTCGCCCCATGGCCCGGCGTGGAGCTCACGCTCACCCTGCCGCCATGCGCCTCGACGATGCGCGCGACGATCGCAAGACCCAATCCGCTGCCGGCGTGGCGGGTGCCCGCTCCGCGGTGGAACCGGTCGAAGATGTGCGGCTGCTCGGCGAAGGGGATCCCGTATCCCTCGTCGCGCACCCACAGGCGAAGCCGCTCGTGATCGGATGTTCCGCCGATCGCGATGACATCCCCCTCGACGGTGTGCTGCACAGCATTGGCGGCCAGCTGCAGCAGGCACTGCGCGAGACGCTGCTCGTCGACGAGCACCTCGCCTTCCGGCACCGCATCCAGCGCCCAGGCGCGCGTGGCGAGAGCCGTGGCCTTGGCCAGTGTCTCGACGACGAGGTCCGCGGCGTCGGTCGGCGCGGTGATCAGGAAGTCCGGACGCTCCGACCGCGCCAGCAGGATCAGGTCGTCGACGAGGCGCGACATGCGCCGCAGCTCATCGTCGACGAGCCGCAGCGTCTGCTCGCGATCAACCGGGTCGTCGCCCATCAGCTCCAGGTGTCCGCGGACGACGGTGATCGGCGTGCGCAGCTCGTGGCCGGCGTCATCGAGGAAGCGCCGCTGACCGTCGAACGCGGACTGCAGCCGATCCAGCATCCGGTTGAAGGTCACCGCGAGCTGCGCCACGTCGTCGGTGCCCGAGACGTCGATGCGTCGGTGCAGGTCGCCGCCGTCGATCTCGGCCGCGGTCTCGCGCATCTTTCGGATCGGGGTGAGCGCGCGGCCCGCGACGAGCCATCCGGCAGAGGCGGCCAGAAGCAGGGCGAAGCAGCCCGCTGCCGCCATGGTGAACACCGTCGACCAGGCATCGGCCTGTTCCGGGCCGAGGAACTGCACCACGACGAGCACGCCGCGGGCATCGTCCCCGCTCACCTGCACCGGCAGCGCCGCGTACATCGCGGGCCCGGCCGGTGTCGGCACGCGGTCGAACATCGGCTCGGTGACCCCGCCGACCTCGGCGATGAAATCGGTCGAGCGGTCCAGGCGCACGAGCGGTTCGGCGCGACTGCGCCGATCGGGAACGCCGTCGACGATGCTGAACAGCGTCTCGTGCGTCTCTGCCACGTGCTGACTGAGATAGTCCGTGAGCAGTGCACGGGTGTCGGGGGAGCCGTCGGCGGCGCGCGCATCGGCGCTCTCTGCGTATGCCCGCAGCTTCGCCGCTTCGTGTGTGAGCTCGAGCGCGGCGGTGGACTCCACGCGGGCGAACAGCGTTCTGCCGGTCACGAAGATGATCGCGATCAGCGCCAGAGCGACGACGCAGAGGGTGGCGGTGAGGATGCGGGTGCGCACCGTACGCCCGGGGCGACGCTCACTCATCGGGGTCATCTTCACTGTCGGAGTCGGTATCCGCGTCGTCGTCGGAGTCGTCGATGTCGTCGTCCCCGCCGGCATCCGGCACGGGGGCCGGCGGTACGACGACCGTATCCGGAGGCAGCGTGGATGGTGAGGGCGCCGGTCGCCTTCCCGGCCCCGGGGTCGGCGGCGGAGTCGGGTCACCGGTCGCGGGGGTCACCACGATGGCAGGCCCCAGGTCGGGGTCGGGGGCGGACGTGATCCGATCGACGCACCACCAGGCGCCCACAGCGAGCAGCACGCCGATCGGCGCGCCGACTATCGTCCAGCGAGACACCACGCCCTAAGTCTCGCCCACCGGCCGGATCGACGCTGATCGATGAGAGAGTTCTCACCTGGCGCGGAGACGATGAATGGATGCAAAGAAACCCTTGCAAAGGTTTGTTTGCAAGAGTATCTTTGCACCATGACCACGAACGACGCCGCGGGCCGCACCCTCGAACCGAGCGCGCTGAAAGCCCTCGCGCATCCGCTGCGGGTGCGGATCTACGATCTGCTCAGCGAGCGCGGTCCGCAGACCGCCAGCAGTCTGGCTGCACTGATCGGTGAGACCTCGGGGGCGACGAGCTACCACCTGCGCGCCCTGGCCGCGCACGACCTCATCCGGGAGGTGCCTGACCGCGGCACGGCACGCGAGCGGTGGTGGGAGCGACCCAAGGGCCGCATCAACATGCCGGGACCTGCGGAGGCGATGTCGCCGTCGAACCGCGCCGCGGCCCAGATCGTCACGACCGAGTTCCTCCGCCTGCGTCATCAGACGCTGATGGACTACATCAATCGTCCCGAGTCCGCGCAGCCCGACGGATGGCAGGATGCCGGCCTCATCATGACGACCACGCTCGACATCACGGCCGAGCAGATGGCCGCGCTGCAGCAGGAGCTCACCGCGGTCGTCGACGCGGCGGTCGAGCGCTATCGCGGGCAGGAATCGCTGCCCGGAACTCGGCGCGTGTCGCTGCGCGCCGAGGTCTTCGATCTTCCCGTGGCGAACAGCCGCGGCACGATGAAACAGGAGTGACCATGACCACAGCGACCCTTCGCCTCGTCTCGCCCACACCGTTCGAGCGTCTGCTGCAGCAGATCGCCACAGCACTCACCGGCCACGTCGAGCGGCGCATCGCCGCTCGAGCCGAGCGCCGCGAGCTCGCGCTCGACCTGCTCCGCGAGCAGCAGACCAGACGTCACGACCCGCGCGAGGTCGACCACCTTCTCGCGACGCTCGGGATCACACACCGCTGATCCCGCCCCGGAGGCGGTGGAAGAGGGTGATCAGTCCTCGAACGGGCGGGCGACGATCTCGCCGGATGCCGTGAGGAAGACCTCCCACCCGGCATCCAGCTCCGCGATCGGGCGCCCCTCGAGCCAGGTGAGGGTCCAATGGCCGCGCAGCCCGCGCGCCTCCACCTCGGCGATCGCCGGGCGCAGTGCTGCGGGGACGGAGGCCGGCGGCTCGGCGCCGGCCTCCCACCTCGTGCCGAGCTGCACGATCAGGCGTCCACAGGTGCCAGCTCGATGGCCGTGACCGCCAGCTCGTCCGCTTCCGCGAACGACAGCTCGGCGATCCGGCCCACGGCAC
>NZ_DAMDLU010000076.1:1085-6110 GCF_032084865.1 Microbacterium sp. | reverse complement strand
CACGGCACGCAGGTCGTCGGCCGCGGCGCGCAGCGCCTCGATCCTCTCCGCGGGCGCGCCGATGGTGGCCGACGCGACCGGGGTCTTCTGCGATGCCTTCGCCTCGGTCTTCGCCCGGCGGATGCCGATCAGGGCGGCACTGGCGGCGGAGAGCACGGCTGTGTCACCGTCGATGCCGAGCGGCTCGGGCCACGCGGCGGTGTGGATCGAGCCCTCCTCGAACCACGACCAGGCCTCCTCGGTCGCGAACGACACGATCGGGGCGAGCAGGCGCAGCAGGGTCGACAGCGCCAGGCGCAGGGCGAGCGCGGCCGACGCCTGGTTCACGTCGGTCTGGTCGTAGGCGCGCTCCTTGACGAGCTCGAGGTAGTCGTCGCAGAACGTCCAGAAGAACGCCTCGGTGACCTCGAGCGCTTTGGCCTGGTCGTAGTTCTCGTACGCCGTGGTCGCCTCGCGCACGACCTGGTCGAGAGCGGTGAGCATCGACGCGTCGAGCGCGTGCGTGACCTGCGCGCCCTCGGGCACGGGGAACGAGAGCACGAACTTCGCCGCGTTGAGGATCTTGATCGCGAGCCGCCGACCGATCTTCACCTGAGTCGGGTTCTGCGGGTCGAAGGCGGCATCCATGCCGAGACGGCTGGAGGCCGACCAGTAGCGCACCGCGTCGGAGCCGTGCGTGGAGAGGATGTCGGCGGGCGTGACGACGTTGCCCTTCGACTTCGACATCTTCTTGCGGTCGGGGTCGACGATGAAGCCGCTGATGGCGGCGTTGTGCCACGGCGAGCGCTGGTCCTCGAGCGTCGAGCGCAGCATGGTCGAGAACAGCCAGGTGCGGATGATGTCCTGCCCCTGCGGACGCAGGTCGAACGGCGCCACGGTGTTCCACAGCTGCTCGTCGCGCTGCCAGCCGCCGGCCAGCTGCGGGGTGAGCGAGGAGGTCGCCCAGGTGTCGAAGATGTCCTGCTCGGCCCCGAATCCGCCGGGCACGCCGCGCTGGTCCTCGGTGTAGCCCTCCGGCACGTCCGTGGTCGGATCGATGGGCAGGCTCGCGCGCGACGGGGTCAGCACCCGGTCGTAGTCGCGCTCGCCGTTCTCGTCGAGGGCGTACCAGACGGGGATCGGCACGCCGAAGAAGCGCTGACGCGAGATGAGCCAGTCACCGGTGAGGCCGCCCACCCAGTTCTCGTAGCGCACGCGCATGAAGTCGGGATGCCAGCTCAGCTCGCGGCCGTTCTCGAGCAGCTGCTCGCGCAGCTGCGGGTCGCGGGCGCCGTTGCGGATGTACCACTGGCGCGTCGAGACGATCTCGAGCGGCCGGTCGCCCTTCTCGAAGAACTTCACCGCGTGGCTGAAGGGCTTGCCGACCTCGAGCAGGTTGCCCGATGCCTGCAGCTGCTCGACGATGCTCTTGCGGGCGCTGAAGACGGTCTTGCCGGCGAGCTCCGCGTACGCGGCGCGGCCCGCCTCCGAGATGATCGCCTCAGGCGCGTCGGCGAGCACACGGCCGTCCTTGCCGAGGATCGTGCGGTTCGGCAGATCGAGCTCGCGCCACCAGATGATGTCGGTCACGTCGCCGAAGGTGCAGATCATGGCGATGCCGGAGCCCTTGTCGGGCTGGGCGAGGTGGTGCGCGAGCACGGGCACCTCGACGTCGAAGATCGGGGTGCGCACGGTCTTGCCGAAGTAGGGCTGGTAGCGCTCGTCGTCGGGGTGCGCGACGAGGGCCACGCAGGCGGGCAGCAGCTCGGGACGGGTGGTCTCGATGTGGATGTCACCCGAGCCGTCGGTCTTGCGGAAGGCGACGCGGTGGAAGGCGGCCTGCTGGTCGCGGTCCTCGAGCTCGGCCTGCGCGATCGCCGAGCGGAAGTCGATGTCCCACAGGGTCGGTGCCAGCGACTGGTACGCCTCGCCGCGCTCGAGTCCGCGCAGGAACGCGAGCTGGCTCTGGCGGATCGTGTCGTCGGAGATGGTGCGGTACGTCTGGGTCCAGTCGACGCTGAGGCCGAGCTGGCGGAACAGCGCCTCGAACTGCTTCTCGTCCTCGACGGTCAGCTTCTCGCACAGCTCGATGAAGTTGCGGCGGCTGATCGGCTGCTGGTCGGCGGCGCGCGACGACTTGTTGTCGCCGCCCTCGAAGGGAGGCGTGAAGTCGGGGTCGTAGGGCAGCGTGGGATCGCAGCGCACGCCGTAGTAGTTCTGCACGCGGCGCTCGGTGGGCAGACCGTTGTCGTCCCAGCCCATCGGGTAGAACACGTTCTTGCCGCGCATGCGCTCGAAACGAGCCTTGATGTCGGTGTGCGTGTATGAGAAGACGTGCCCGATGTGCAGGCTGCCGGATGCCGTCGGCGGGGGAGTGTCGATCGAGTAGACGCTGTCGCGTCCGGATGCCGTGGCCTGGGCGCGATCGAAGAGGAAGGTGCCCTCATCCGACCACCGCTCACCCCACTTCGCTTCGAGGCCTTCGAGCGCGGGCTTGTCGGGGATGGTGGGCATGACGGACTCCTCGAACGATGTGTGCGGCACTGTGTGAGCGTGCCTGAGTGTGGGTTGTCCGGCGAGTCTACCGGTCGCCGCGCCGCCGTCCCTAGATCGACCCCGTCCAACAATCGCCGGTAAGATGGAGCGTTCCCCTTCTCCCGCACTCATCGAGGTTCCCGTATGCCTTCCTTCCCCGTGCGTCGCCTTCTGCCGCTGGCAGCCCTGGCCACGGCATCCGCCCTTCTGCTCAGCGGCTGCGCAGGGCCGGCCGGCGACGCGAGCGATTCCGACGCCGAGCTCGTCTGGGCCATCGAGGGCGCCAACCTCTCGGCCGGCCACATGGACCCGCAGACCAGCCAGCTCGACGTGTCGGGGATGGTGCAGCGTCAGGTGCTCGACTCCCTGATCTTCCAGGAGGCCGACGGGTCGTTCTCGCCGTGGCTCGCGAAAAGCTGGCAGGTCTCCGAAGACGGGAAGACCTACACCTTCGACCTGCGTGACGACGTGACGTTCTCGGACGGCACCGCGTTCGACGCCGCCGCCGTGAAGGCGAACTTCGATCGCATCGTCGACCCCGCCACCAAGTCGGCGCAGGCCGCGAGCATGCTCGGCGGTGAGCTGTACGCCGCAACCGAGGTCACCGGCGAGTACACCGTCGAGGTCAGCTTCACCCAGCCGTACGCACCCTTCCTGCAGGCCGCAAGCACCGCGCAGCTCGGCTTCTGGTCGCCCAAGGTGCTCGAGAAGTCCGCCGATCAGCTCGCCGCCGGCGGGCCGGACGTCACCGTCGGCACCGGTCCGTTCGTGCTCAGCGAGTACACCGCCGACCAGGAGATCGTCTACACCCGCAACGACGACTACAGCTGGGGCCCCGACGGAGCCAAGGCGCCGAAGATCAAGACGCTGCGCGTCGAGCTGCTGCCCGAGGCATCCGTCCGCGCCGGCGTGCTCTCCTCCGGCGAGGCGGACGTGGCCACCCAGCTGCCGCCGAACGTCGTCGCCGACCTCGGCGACGACGTCACCGTCACCGCCAAGGAGTACCCGGGTCTGCCGTACTCGCTGTTCCTCAACGAGAAGCACGGCGTGTTCGCCGACCAGAAGGTGCGCCAGGCGTTCTCGCTGGCCATCGACATCGATGCCGCCGTCGACGAGATCTTCTTCGGCGAGTTCCCCCGGGCGTGGAGCATCCTCGGCCCGACGACCCCCGGCTACGACAAGAGCCTCGAGGGCAGCTGGCCGTTCGACGCCGACAAGGCGAACGCCCTTCTCGACGAGGCGGGCTGGACCGAGCGCGGTGCGGACGGCATCCGGATGAAGGACGGCCGGCGCCTCTCGGCCCGCTGGATCGCCTGGACGCCGATCTCCGACGACCGCACGGCGCTCGCTAACGCCATCCAGTCGGATCTGAAGGACGTCGGCTTCGAGATCGTCCGCGAGAAGCTCGAGCCGGCCGCCTACAACGAGCAGTACGGCCCCAAGACCTACGACCTCACCGACTGGGACTTCTCGGGCGTCGATGCCGACCTGCTGCGCAGTCACCTGGGCACCGACGGCTTCCAGAACGCCTCGCAGGTGAGCGACCCCGCCGTCGACGACCTGCTCGAGCGCGGTCTGTCGACCTCCGACACCGACGAGCGGGCGAAGATCTACACCGAGCTGCAGCAGTGGAACGCCGAGCACGTCGCCATCGTGCCGCTGTACGTCTCGTCGCTGATCACCGGATCGGCGACCGGCGTGCAGGGACTGGAGTACGACCTGTACGGGCGCCCGCTGTTCTACGACGCGAGCGTCAGCCGCTGACGTGCGGCGCGCCCTGACCCGGCTCGCCGGGATCGCCGCGTCCGCCGTCCTCGTGCTGTGGGGTGCGGCGACGGTGGCGTTCCTGGCGTTCCGGATCATCCCGGGCGACGCCGTCTCGGTCATGCTCGGCCCGCAGGCCAAGGTGAGCGAGGCGGTGAAGGCTGGCGTCCGCGCCGAGCTCGGCCTCGACCGTCCGCCCCTCGAGCAGTACCTGTCGTACATCGGCGGATTGCTGCGCGGCGATCTGGGGACGTCGTACCAGCTCCGGATGCCGGTGACCGAGGTCATCGGGCGCCAGCTCGGCCCCACTCTGCAGCTCACCGCGCTGGCGCTGCTGATCGCGGTGCTCATCGCGCTCGCCGTGGCGCTGCTCGCACGCCACGGGGTCGCGCGAGCCGTGCTGGTCGCGGGCGAGCTGATCGTGCTGTCGTCGCCGGTGTTCTGGATCGGGATCGTGCTGCTGGCCGTCTTCGCGTTCGGGCTGGGATGGTTCCCCGTGGCGGGCACCCGCAGCCCCGCGACCGTCGTGCTGCCGGCCCTCACGCTCGCCCTTCCGGTGTCAGCGCTGATCAGCCAGGTGCTGCGCGACGGCATCGACGAGGCCGAGCGGCAGCCGTTCGCCGAGACCGTCCGCTCCCGCGGCGCCGGATCGTCCCGCCTCGTGCTGCGGCACTCGCTGCGCCACGGTGCGGCGGGCGCGCTCACCCTGACCGCGTATCTCATCGGCTCGCTGCTCGGCGGAGCGGT
>NZ_DAMDLU010000076.1:0-1075 GCF_032084865.1 Microbacterium sp. | reverse complement strand
CGCCGACACTCGAGGAGCGCCGATGATCGCGCGCCGGGTGGGTCTGGGCTGCGCCGTGGCGTTCCTCGCGGTGGTCGCGCTCGCCGCGGTCTTCCCCGACCTGCTCGCCACCCACGACCCGCTGCGCACCGATGTGCGGGCGGCGCTCGAGGCGCCGGGAGCGGCGCACCTGTTCGGCACCGACCAGTCCGGACGCGACGTGTTCTCCCGTGTCGTGCACGGTGCGGGTCGCTCGGTGGGCATCGGCCTGCTGGCGACGGTGCTCGCCGTGCTCGCCGGTCTCGTGCTCGGCTCGCTCTCGGGCGTCTCGCCGCGGGTGGTGGATGCCGTGGCGATGCGCGTCACCGACATCCTGCTCGCCTTCCCCGAGTTCCTCATCGCGCTGATCGTGGTGGCGGTGCTCGGTCCGGGGGCGGTGAACGTCGCCATCGCAGTGACGATCGCGGCGGTGCCGGTGTACATCCGCCTCGCCCGCACGCAGACCCGCACCCTGCGCATCGCCGAGCATGTCGAGGCCGCGCGGATCCTCGGCGTCGGTCCGGTGCGCACCTTCACCCGCCACGTCGCGCCCGGGGTGCTCGGCTCGCTGAGCGTGCTCGCCACGATCGGCATCGGCTCGAGCATCCTCGCTGCCGCCGGTCTCAGCTTCCTCGGCCTCGGCCCGTCCGAGCCCGCTCCGGAGTGGGGACTCATGCTGTCGGGCGGGCGGAACGTGCTCGGCCGCGCCTGGTGGATCTCGGTGTTCCCGGGGCTCGCCATCACACTCACCGTGATCAGCGCGACCGTGATCGGCCGCGCCCTGCGTGCCAGAGCCGAGGGGCGGCGCGCATGAGTGCGGTGCACGTGCGCGGGCTGCGCATCGCAATCGACGGACGCGCCGTCGTCGACGGGGTCGGCCTCGACGTCGCCGCGGGGGAATGCGTGGCGATCGTCGGCGAGTCCGGTGCCGGCAAGTCGCTCACCGCCCGCGCCCTGCTCGGGATGCTGCCCGACGGCGCCCGCATGACGGCAGACGAGCTGCGGATCGACGGCGTGGACGCCTCCGGCCTGAGCGAGTCCTCCTGGCGATCCCTGC
>NZ_DAMDLU010000075.1:0-13764 GCF_032084865.1 Microbacterium sp. | reverse complement strand
CGGGCCGCCGCGACAGGTCGTCGCGGTCGCCGCCCGCGATGGGGCTCTCGCGGATGCCGCCCGCGCGGCCGACGCCGACGTGATCGCCGTGGTGACACCGGCGCAGGCCCGCGACTTCGCTGATGCCGGCTTCTCGCTGTTCGAGGGCAAGGACGCAGCCGAGGGTGTCGCCTACGACTGCCGCGAGTTCGTGTGCCGGCTGCCGACGACGGACCCGTCTGCGCTGTCCGTATGATGGCACGGGCTCAACCCGGCCCGGACGAGGAGGTCGCACGATGACCGAGGTGCCGCTGACGACGACGACCACGAAGGGTCTGCAGCACGGGCTCACCCGTCGGCAGATCTCGATGATGGGACTGGGCGGCGCGATCGGGGCGGGTCTGTTCGTCGGCTCGGGGCAGGCGATCGGCATCGCCGGCCCCGCTGTGCTGGTGTCGTACCTCATCGCCGGCACGGTCGTCATCCTCGTCATGGCGATGCTCGCCGAGATGGTCGCCGCGCGGCCCAGCTCGGGCGCGTTCAGCTCGTTCGCGCAGCGTGCGATGGGCCGCAGCGTCGGGAGCGCCGTCGGCTGGCTGTACTGGATCCAGCTCGTCGTGGTGATCGCCGCCGAGGCCACCGGCGCCGCCGGGATCATCGAGGGGTGGGTGCCCGGCATCCCGGCCTGGCTGTGGGTGCTGATCTTCGTCGCCGCGCTGACCGCCGTGAACCTCTTCGGCGTGCGCAACTACGGACGCTTCGAGTTCTGGTTCGCCGCGATCAAGGTGTTCGCCATCATCGCGTTCCTCGTGGTCGGCACCTGCGCGATCCTCGGATTCATCCCCGGGGTGCCGGCGACCGGCATCGGCAACCTCGTCGCGCACGACGGGTTCGCCCCGTACGGCATCTCCGGCATCGCCGCCGCTCTGCTGATCGTCGTGTTCGCGTTCGGAGGCACCGAGGTCGTCGCGATCGCCGCCGCCGAGTCGGACGACCCGGCCCGTAACATCGCGCGCATCGTGCGCGAGGTCATGGTGCGCATCCTCGTGTTCTACCTCGGCTCGATCTTCGTGATCGTCGCCGTGCTGCCGTGGAACTCGCCGGATGTGCTCGACGGACCGTTCTCGGCCGTGCTCGCGACGCTGCGAGTGCCCGGTCTCGATCTGGTCATGTCGCTCATCGTCGTGATGGCGCTGCTGTCGGCGATGAACGCCAACATCTACGGCGCATCCCGCATGGCGTACTCGCTCGGCGAGCGTGGGCTCGCCCCGGTGGCATCCACCCGCACGAGCGACAAGGGAGTTCCCTACGTCGCCGTGCTCGCGTCGGTCGCGTTCGGCTTCGTGACGGTGGTGCTCAATTGGGCGTTCCCCGAGACGGTGCTCGGCTTGCTGCTGAACATCGTGGGCTCGACCGTGCTCGTGATCTGGACGGCGACGGTGATCTCGCAGATCATCCTGCGCAGACGCGCCGACCGCGACGGCGAAGAGCTGCCGATGCGCATGTGGGGATTCCCCTGGCTGTCGTGGGTGGCCCTCGCGCTGCTCGCGGTGATCATCGCCCTGGCGATGATCGATCCGACGGCGCGCACCCAGCTGCTGCTGACGCTGGCGCTCACGGCGGCACTGCTCGGCCTCGCCCGCCTGACACGCGATAGGCGAGCACAGTAGTCTTGCAGGCCGGAGCGCGCACCCCGCGCGCGAGGGAGGACGCCCATGTCGGTTGGTCTGCTGGCGGTCGTCGACGACATCCTGAGTGCCGCGATGAAGGCATCCGCGAAGGCTGCGGGCGTCGTGATCGACGACGCCGCGGTCACCCCGCAGTACGTGCAGGGACTCACGCCCGCGCGCGAGCTTCCGGTGGTCGGCAAGATCGCGCTCGGCTCGATCGCCAACAAGTTCCTCATCATCATCCCCATCGCGATGGTGCTGACCGCGTTCGCCCCCTGGGTGCTGCCGTATCTGCTGGTCATCGGCGGGACCTATCTGTGCTTCGAGGGGGCGGAGAAGGTGCTCGAGTGGTTCGGGTTCGGCCACGGGCACGCCGATGAGGGAGCGCGCGACGAGAAGCGGCTGGTGTGGGGCGCGATCCGCACCGACCTGATCCTGTCGACCGAGATCATGCTCATCTCGCTGGCCAGTCTCGATCCGAACCTCGGGATATGGCAGACGCTCGGCGTGCTCGCCGTGATCGCGCTGCTCATGACCGCAGTGGTGTACGGGGCCGTGGCGCTGCTCGTCAAGATCGACGACATCGGGCTGAAGATGGCCAAGAACCCGGTGCGCAACGTGCGTCATACCGGCACCCGCATCGTGCGCTCGATGCCGCACGTGTTCCGGTTCATCAGCGTCGTCGGCACCGTGGCGATGCTGTGGGTGGGCGGTCACCTCGTCGTCGTCAACCTGGGCGAGGTGGGCCTGCACGCGCCGGCCGACCTGCTGCACGGGGTCGACGAGCTGCTCGCCTCGTTCGGCGGTTTCGTCGTCTGGCTGGGCAACACGGCCATGTCGGCCGTCGCTGGCATGCTGATCGGTCTGGTCGTCGTGGGCGTCGTCCTGCTCGTCGGGCGGATGCTGGGCACGCGCCCCACGTTCGATGAGGCGCACCGTGTTCAGGGTGACCCGCACACGGCCGAGCGCGCTTCCCTCTGATCACTCTCAGCCGGCGTTGCGGGGATGCAGTCTCGCGGCGCGCTCGTTGCCGCGACGATAGTTCCCCGTCATGCGGGCCATGAGCAGCTGCGGATCCTCGCTCCGTACCCGATCGAGGAAGTCGTCAGCCTTCGCGCCGCGAAGGGTTGCGGCCCGGACGCCGTGATGCAGGATCACGACCTCGTCCCCTCTCACCACGTGTTCGAATCCGTGCGGTGCGGGCATGGGACGAGTATGCCGGAAGGCGACCTCGACCTGGGGTTGAGACTTGGCGGCGAACGGATGTACGAATGTCGGTGGCCCCTGGTTCACTGGACCTATGGACGGCATCATCGATCGACTGGAGCAGCTGCAGGCAGACTTCGCCTCAGCAGTCGGCGACGCGCTGTCGATCATCGCCGACCTGCCTGACGCAGAGGTGATGCGTCTGCTGGATGCGAGCGGTCGGGTGCTTCGGTCGAACGACGCGCTGCAGGTCGCGGCGACGGTGCAGGTGAGGGAGCGGTCCGAGGCATGCGCGGCGAGCGGATGACGACATCGTACGGCTGCGGCCGCCCGGCTGATCTTCTGCAGATGGTGCTTCGAACGGATGCCAGGAGCGCGACGCGACTGGTGAAGGCTGCAGGTCTCACCGCGCAGGTTCGTGGAATCACCGACGGGGAGTTCCTGCCTTCCCGGTACGACGAGCTGCGCAAAGCACTCGCCGATGCGACGATCGGGCTGGACGGCTTCCTCGCAGCCGCCACACCCCTTGAGGGCAGCCGCGGGCGGGTCGCCCCGGAGGCGCTGGCCGAGGCCGACCGGCAGATCGCCGCATTCGCACGAGGGCGGGTGGAGGACGCGGATGCCGACGCCGAGCGCGCTTCGTCGACGGGTGCGCCCGCACCCACTCCGGCAGAACTCGCGCAGTTCGCGCAGGTGCTCGCCGCCTATCTCGATCCCGACGGGGCGGAGCCGACGGATGACGCGGCATCGCGGGGCAGGGGAGTGTGGATCGGCAGGCTGCGCGATGGGCGAGTGCCGCTGCGAGGCGAGCTTCTGCCGGAGGTCGCCTCGCAGCTGGCCAGACTCACCGACAGTCTGCTCAACCCACGCATCGAAGGCGTGCCGGTGCCGCAGGGCGTGCATTTTGTCGACTCCGAATCCGATCTCGACGACGGGCTCGACCCGATCGATCCGCGCACTCGCGTGCAGAAGATGCACGACGCTTTGGCGACCATCCTCGGCGCGGCCGCGCGCGGCGGGGAGTTGCCCGACCTCGGAGGAGCAGCGCCGACGTTGGTGATCACCGTCGATGCCGCGGACTACGCCGAAGGGTCCGGTTGGGCGCACGTCGAGGGCGGCGGCGGCGTCGAGATGGGCGTACCTGTCCGCATCGCGGCGCAGGTGGGCTGCGCCGGCGGCATCCAGCGGGTGCTGTTCGACGATCGCGGTCGGATCGTCTCGCTCGGCACGTCCGGTCGTGTCTTCAATGCGCTGCAGCGGCGAGCGATCATCGCTCGCGACGGCGGATGCGTCATTCCCGGCTGCACGATCCCGGCGACCTGGTGCGAGATACATCATGTCGTCGAGCACTCGGCGGGCGGCGCTACGCATACCGACAACGGGGTGGCACTGTGCTGGCATCATCACCGCACACTGCACCTGTCCGAGTGGCAGGTGCGCATGCGCGGTGGTGTCCCCGAGATCCGGGGCCCGTCCTGGTGGGATCCCGCGCGCGAATGGCGCCTGACGGGGCGACGACGCGCTCGGGTCAGATCCAGCCCGGGAGCCAGTTGTGGATGAGCCAGAACGGGTACGGCACGCTCATGCCCGTCCATACCGGGTAGAAGAACGCCGAGACGAGAAGCACCGCGAGCAGGCATACGGCTACTGTGCGCTGCCCGGCTGTGCGCCGGTACAGCGGATCGGACCGGCGGCCCGCGAGCTCGCGCAGCGCGACGACGAGCGCGAGGATGAGGAACGGCATCATGACGATCGTGTAGAACTGGAAGATCGTGCGGTTCGGCACGAGCAGCCACGGCACGTACGTGGCGAGCAGTCCGACCAGCGCGATCGTGTGCGTCGGGCCGACCGGGCGGCGCTCGATGAGACCGCGCACGAACCGGTACACAAGGTACAGGGCGGCCGCCACGCCGCCGTACCAGATCAGCGGGTTCGGCACCGAGCTGATCACCGCGATGCAGTGATCCGTGCCGCAGCTGGTGGGGTCGGAGCCCACCCAGATCGCCGTCGGGCGCAGCAGCAACGGCCACTGCCAGGCCGGGCTCGCGTAGGCGTGCGGGCTGGACAGACCGATGTGGAACCCATACATCGACTCGTGGTACTTCCACAGCGCGACCAGGGGATTGGCATCCGCCCCGCGGTCGTAACCGCCCGAGGTGACCAGCCACCCCGTCCACGACACGAGATAGACGAGCATCGCCGGACCCACCATCAGCACGAACGAGACGGGCCCCTGCCGCAGCGCGGCATCGCTGGGCCACAGCGGGATCCCCGCGCGGCGGCGCGCGAGCGCGTCGGTGACCACCACGTACAGGCCGAAGACGGCCAGGGCGTACAGTCCCGACCACTTCACCGCGGACGCCGCACCCAGCGTCGCTCCGGCGGCGACCAGCCAGGGCCGCGACCACAGCACCGGCCCGACCAGCCGCACCAGAGCGTCGTCCGAATCGGATCGACGCGCCGCGACGATCCGTGCGTCGAGCAGCGGCAGTGAGCGGTCCCGGTCGAGCAGCACGAACAGGAAGCCGAGCAGGATGAAGAAGGTGAGGGCGCCGTCGAGCAGGGCGATCCGGCTCATCACGATGCCGAGACCGTCGATGGCGAGCAGGCCTCCTGCGATCGTCGCGAACACCCGCGAGCGGGTCAGGTGCAGTGCCACCAGGTACAGCACGAACACCGTCAGAGACCCGAGGATCGCGGTCGTCAGCCGCCAGCCCGCGCTGGAACCCGGCCCCATCAGCGCCATGCCGAGCGCGATGATCCACTTTCCGAGCGGCGGATGCACGACGTACGACCCCGTCGTCTGCATCGCCGAGTCATCGCCGCGGCGCAGCTGCTCATCCGCGCCGTCGCCCCACTTGCCCTCGTAGCCGAGGTTCCACAGCGACCAGGCGTCCTTGACGTAGTACGTCTCGTCGAACATGATCTCGTGCGGATGCCCGAGGTTCGTCAGCCGGAGCGCGGCAGCGAGCAGGGTGACGAAGAGCGGAGCGAGCCAGCCCAGCGCCCGCGCGCGCGTGGGATCTGCGAGTGCCCACGCAGCGAGTCGCTCCCATCGCGTCGCGGAACGCGGCGTCGGGGGCGCGGGCAGGGTCACCTGCTCAGCCTAGGCAATCGGCCTCGGAACGGCTGGCGCCACCCGCCTAAGCTGGTCGGGTGATCATCCTCGCCGCGACTCCGATCGGCAATCTCGGTGACGCATCGCGCCGCCTGATCGAGGTGCTCGAGAACGCCGAGATCGTCGCCGCCGAAGACACCCGCACCACGCAGCGGCTGCTGCAGGCGCTGAAGATCGAGAACCGTCCGCGCCTGATCGCGCTGCACGACCACAACGAGAAGCACAAGGCCGCCGAGCTCGCCGAGCTGGCCGAACAGCACGACATCGTGGTCGTCAGCGACGCCGGCATGCCGGCCGTGAGCGATCCCGGATACGGTCTGGTCGCCGCCGGCGTCGAACGCGGCGTGACCGTCACGGCCATCCCGGGCCCGAGCGCCGTGCTCATGGCCCTCGCGATCTCGGGTCTGCCCACCGATCGGTTCACCTTCGAGGGCTTCCTGCCGCGCAAGCCGGGGGAGCGTCGCCAGACGCTCGGGATGCTCGCATCAGAACCGCGCACGATGGTGTTCTTCGAGTCGCCCTCTCGGCTCGCGTCGTCGCTCGCCGACATGGGCGCTGCGTTGGGCGCCGGGCGTCGGATCGCGGTGTGCCGCGAGCTCACCAAGCTGTACGAGGAGGTGCGCCGTGGCACCGCCGCTGAGCTCGTCGAATGGGCCGAGCAGGGCGTGAAGGGCGAGATCGTGGTGGTCGTGGAGGGTGCAGCGCCGGTCTCCGTCTCCGCCGACGACGCACTGACCCAGGTGCAGGCGCTGGTGGCATCCGGGATCCGTCTCAAAGAGGCGTGCGCCGAGGTCGCCGCAGCGACCGGCCTCAGCTCCCGCGACCTGTACCAGTCCGCGCTCGCCGCTCGATGAGTGTCGGCGCCGCGTACGACGCTCGAGCCTCGGAGTACATCGCTCTGCTCGGCGACATCGCGCATACGGATGCCCGGGACCGGGCGCTCATCGCGGCCTGGCGCGACGCGACGCCGGGGCGGCTGCTGGATGCCGGGTGCGGGCCGGGCCTGTGGACGCGCTTGCTGCACGACGGCGGACGGAACGTGCTCGGCCTCGATCTGTCGGGGGAGTTCGTCTCGCATGCTCGCGCGACGTATCCGGGTATGCCGTTCGAGCAGGGATCGTTCGCCGAGCTTCCGCTGCCGGATGCCTCGCTCGGCGGCATCCTCGCCTGGTACTCGCTGATCCACACCCCGCCTGCGGAGCTGCCCGCGACCCTCGCCGAGTTCTCCCGCGTGCTTGCTCCCGGCGGCAGCGCCCTCCTCGGTTTCTTCGACGGCACCCCTCGCGAGCCCTTCGACCATGCCGTGACGACCGCCTACTTCTGGACTCCGGATGCTCTCGGGGAGATGCTCGAGCAGGCCGGCTTCGCCATCACCTCATCCGAACGTCGCGCCCGCACGCCGACCGAGGCCAGCTCGCGTCTGCATGCTTCGGTCACCGCGACTCGCACCTGAGACCACCAAGCGCATTCCGCACCAGACCACGCATCGCCGAGGCCATCCGCATTGACGCCCCGATTCCCACGGAGAGGGGGGAGGACGTTCCCGGAGCGAGCATTGGGGAGGAGCGAAGCGGAGGGGCCCCACTCTGCGAGCGAAGGGAACGTCCTCCCGCCCGTGCCAGCCGCCCAGGTCACGAATCAGAACGCCGCACCGTTCCCGCCTAGAATCGGGAGCATGCCCGCAGGCGAGTCCTTCTACATCACCACGCCCATCTACTACCCCTCCGACGTGCCGCACATCGGCCACGGGTACACGACGGTGGCCGTCGACACACTGTCGCGCTGGCACCGCCAGGCGGGTGACGACACCTGGATGCTCACCGGTACCGACGAGCACGGCCAGAAGATGCTGCGCGCCGCCGCGGCGAACGACGTCACCCCGCAGGAGTGGGTCGACAAGCTGGTCGGCGAGAGCTGGTTGCCGCTGCTGACCACGCTCGACGTCGCGAACGACGACTTCATCCGCACCACGCAGCAGCGGCACGAGAAGAACGTGCAGGTGTTCTTCCAGAAGCTGTACGACGCGGGCTACATCTACGCGGGCGAGTACGAGGCGCTGTACTGCGTGGGCTGCGAGGAGTTCAAACCCGAGTCCGAGATCGTCGACGGCACCGGCCCCTTCGAGGGTCTGAAGGTCTGCGCGATCCACTCCAAGCCGCTCGAACTGCTGCAGGAGAAGAACTACTTCTTCAAGCTCAGCGAGTTCCAGGATCGTCTACTCGAGCTGTACAAGACCGAGCCCGACTTCGTGCGACCCGATTCGGCGCGCAACGAGGTGGTGTCGTTCGTGAGCCAGGGTCTCAAGGACCTGTCGATCTCGCGGTCGACGTTCGACTGGGGCATCCCGCTGCCGTGGGACGAGTCGCATGTCATCTACGTGTGGGTCGACGCGCTGCTGAACTACGTCACCGCGGTCGGCTACGGCGCAGAGCAGGAGATGTTCGAGCGCCGCTGGCCCGGGTACCACGTGGTCGGCAAGGACATCCTGCGCTTCCACGCCGTGATCTGGCCCGCGCTGCTGATGGCGGCCGGCCTCGACGTGCCCAAGGGCGTCTTCGCGCACGGCTGGCTGCTGGTCGGCGGCGAGAAGATGTCGAAGTCGAAGCTCACCGGCATCGCGCCGACCGAGATCACCGACGTGTTCGGCTCTGACGCGTACCGGTACTACTTCCTGTCGGCGATCGCGTTCGGTCAGGACGGCTCGTTCTCGTGGGAGGACCTCTCGGCCCGCTACCAGGCCGAGCTCGCGAACGGCTTCGGCAACCTCGCCTCGCGCACGGTCGCGATGATCCAGAAGTACTTCGACGGCGTCGTGCCGGCACATGCCGAATACAGCGATCGCGATCTCGTGGTGCAGAAGAAGGTGTCGGATGCCGCTGCCTCGGCCGACGCGGCCATCGAGAGCTTCCGCATCGACGAGGCCATCGACGCGATCTGGACGATCGTCGACGACCTGAACCTGTACATCACCGAGAACGAGCCGTGGGCTCTCGCCAAGCAGGCGGACGCCGGAGACGAGAAGCAGCGCGAGCGCCTCGGCACCGTGCTGTACACCTGCGCGGAGGGCCTGCGTGCGCTCGCCGTGCTGCTGTCGCCGGTGATGCCGCAGTCGACCGCGAAGCTGTGGGATGCCCTCGGCGCCCAGGTCTCGCTCGGTGAGCTCACCGAGCAGCCGATTCGCGAGGCGGGTGCGTGGGGTGTGCTGCAGCCCGGCACGACCGTGTCGCCGCTCGCGCCGCTGTTCCCGCGCGTGGAGCAGACCGCCTGACTCGCCCATGGCTGACACCTACGTGCGCGAGCGCTCGACCCAGGGCCGCAAGGATCTCCGGTACCCGGCTGCTCCCGAGCCGCTGACGGTGCCGGTGTACGACAACCACGCGCACCTCGAGATCACCGACGGTCCTGCGACAGGCTCAGGAGGCCAGGGGCTGACGCTGACCGAGCAGCTCGATCGCGCCGCGGCGGTCGGCGTCGCCGGCGTCGTGCAGGCGTCCGGCGACATCGAGTCGTCGCGCTGGGCGGTGGATGCAGCGGCATCCGACCCCCGTGTGCTCGCCGCCGTCGCGATCCACCCGAACGACGCCCCGGTGTACGCGGCCGAGGGGCGCCTTGACGAGGCGATCGCGGTGATCGACGAGCTCGCCGCGCACCCGCGCACGCGAGCGATCGGCGAGACCGGGCTCGACTACTTCCGCACCGGGCTCGAAGGGCACCCCGCACAGCACGAGTCGTTCGAGGCGCATATCGCGCTGGCCAAGAAGCACGGCATCGCCATGCAGATCCACGACCGCGACGCCCACGACGACGTCCTCGAGACGCTCTCCCGCGTCGGTGCGCCGGAGCGCACCGTGTTCCACTGCTTCTCCGGTGACGAGGCGATGGCGCGCATCGCCGCGGATGCCGGGTACTGGCTCTCGTTCGCCGGCAACCTCACGTTCAAGAATGCGCAGAACCTGCGCGACGCGCTGCAGGTCACGCCGCTCGACCGCATCCTCGTCGAGACCGACGCGCCGTTCCTCACCCCGGTGCCGCTGCGCGGACGGCCCAACGCGCCCTACCTCGTGCCGATCACCGTGCGGTTCATGGCGGCCGAGCTCGACGTCGACGTCGACGAGCTGTGCGCACAGCTCGCGGCGAACACCCTTGCGGTGTACGGCACGTTCGCCTGACGCCCGCCGGCCTACGCCGAATCCACCTCATCGAGCGCGGGCTTCGCGGCGGCGATGTGCGAGATCTGCCGCCACATCAGCAGCAGCGTGATCGCCGACCCGGCGAACGCGAACCACCACGGCGCGGTCAGCCCCCACGCCTGCGCGATGAGCCCGCCGAGCGCCTGCCCGAGCACCATACCGCCGAACACACCGACCATGTTCACCGACGCGACCCGGCCCTGAAGCTCGTGCGGCACGAGACGCTGGCGCACGGTCGTCGAGATCGTGCCCCAGACGAACGCGTAGGCGCCGAAGCCGAACATGATCACCAGCGCGACGACGCCGTTCGTCGTGAGCGCGAACGAGAGGTGCATGACCACCTCGAGCGTCAGGCACACCTTCATGATCGTGGCGAACGACACATGCCGCTCGAGCCATCCGAAGCTCAGCGTGCCCAGCAGGCCGCCGACGGCCGACGCCGTGGTCAGCGCGCCGAAGCCGACCGGGCCCATCCCGAGGTGCTCGGTCGCGTACAGCACGAGGATGCCCCAGGGCGCAGCCCAGGTGACGTTGAACGCGAGGATGATCACGATCAGCGTGCGCACCGGCTTGTTGCGCCACGCCCAGCGCAGCCCCTGACCGATGTCGTGGCGCACCCTCGTGGGTTCCGCGCGGGGCGGCACGGGCTGGCGGGCGATCCGTGACACGAGAATCAGGCCCAGACTCACCGCGAGCACCTGGGCGAGGAATGGCCAGAACGACCCGACGGCGAACAGGAACGCACCCAGCGGCGGGCCGGCGAGCTGGTTCGCGACGAGGAAGCCGGCCTGCAGTCGTGCGTTGCCGACGCCGAGATCGGCGGGCTTCACCATCATCGGCAGCAGGGTGCTCGTGCTCGTGTCGGCGAACACCTCGGCCGTGCCGTACAGGAACGACACGACCAGCACGATCGCGATGTTCGCGGTGCCGGTCACGAGCAGCACCACGAGAGCGGCGACGATGACCGCCCGGATGCCGTGCGCGAGCATCACGAGCACTCGCCGCTCGACGCGGTCCGCGATCGCTCCCGCGTGCAGCCCGAACAGCAGCCACGGCAGGAACTGCAGCATGGCGCCCGAGGCGACGAGCATGGGCGATGAGGTCATCGAGGCGATCAGCAGCGGAGAGGCGGCGAGGGCGATGCCGTCGCCGATGTTGCTCGTCCACGCGGCCGACATCAGCCACCGGAAATCGCGGCCGAGCCGACGCGGGGCGATCAGCTCTCCGAGTGCGGTCACCCGCTTGATCTTAGGCGCCGGGTCGGATGCGCGAGAATGGGTGAATGACCGTCTCCCTGCTCGGCGCCACCGAGATCCGCCGACTCGCCGCCGAGCTCGACGTCACCCCCACGAAGAAGCTCGGGCAGAACTTCGTCGTCGACGCCAACACCGTCCGCAAGATCGTGCACGCGGCCGGCGTGCAGCCGGGGGAGCGGGTCGTCGAGATCGGGCCGGGGCTGGGATCGTTGACCCTCGCGATCCTCGAGGCGGGCGCCGCGGTCACCGCGGTCGAGATCGACCACCGCCTCGCCGAGCGGCTGCCGCAGACCGCGCGCGAGCGCGGCGTGGCAGACGGCGCGCTGACGGTGGTGGATGCCGATGCCATGCGCGTCACCGAGCTGCCCGGCGAGCCGACCGTGCTCGTCGCCAACCTGCCCTACAACGTCTCGGTGCCGGTGCTGCTGCACTTCCTCGAGACCTTCGGGTACCTGACGCGCGGTGTCGTGATGGTGCAGGCGGAGGTCGCCGAACGGCTCGCCGCGAAGCCGGGGTCGAAGATCTACGGCGCACCGAGCGTGAAGGCCGCCTGGTACGGACCGTGGCGGCTGTGCGGCACCGTCTCGCGGCAGGTGTTCTGGCCGGTGCCGAACGTCGACAGCCTGCTCGTCGGCTTCGAGCGCGACGAGACCCCGCGCGGTGCGGACGACGAGCGTCGGCGCACCTTCCAGATCGTCGACGCCGCCTTCAACCAGCGCCGGAAGATGCTGCGTCAGGCCCTGTCGGGGCTCTATGGCGGCTCGGCGGCGGCATCCGCCGTCCTGGAGGCCGCCGGTGTCGCGCCCACCGTACGCGGCGAAGACCTCACCGTCGACGACTACCACCGCATCGCGCTGGTGCAGCCCGAAGCGACACCGGTGCCGATAGCCTGACACCGTGACCGAGAAGCGCTTCACCCCCGACGTCCCCGAGATCCACCGGCCGTATGTCGCGGCCGCCGAGCGCTATCAGCGCTTCGCCTACCGCCAGGTCGGCACGAGCGGCCTCTACCTGCCGCCGATCTCGCTCGGGCTGTGGTGGAACTTCGGTGACAACATCCCCCTCGACAACCAGCGAGCACTCCTGCGGCACGCCTTCGACAGCGGGATCACGCACTTCGATCTGGCGAACAACTACGGACCGCCGTACGGCTCGGCCGAGAAGAACTTCGGCCGCATCATGGCCGAGGATCTCGCCCCGTACCGCGACGAGCTGATCATCTCGTCGAAGGCGGGCTGGGACATGTGGCCGGGCCCGTACGGCGATCTGGGCAGCCGCAAGTACATCCTCGCCAGCGCCGAGCGATCGCTCGCGAGCATGCGCCTCGACTACGTCGACATCTTCTACTCGCACCGCGTCGACCCGGTCACCCCGGTGGAGGAGACGATCGGCGCGCTCGACACGCTGGTGCGCCAGGGCAAGGCGCTCTACGTCGGCATCTCGTCGTACAGCCCCGAGCGCACCGAGGCCGCGCTCGCCGTGGCGCGCGACCTCGGCACCCCGCTGGTGATCCACCAGCCGTCGTACTCGATGCTCAACCGCTGGGTCGAAGACGGCCTGACCGACACCCTGCGAGCGGCCGGCATGGGCGCGATCGCCTTCACGCCGCTGGCTCAGGGGCTGCTCACCGGCAAGTACCTCGGCGACGGCACGGCCGACCGCGCTCAGAAGCGCGGCTCGCTGCCCGACCGGCCCGTCTCCGACGAGGGGCTGGCCGTGCTGCGCGGACTCAACGACATCGCCGCCGATCGCGGGCAGACGCTCGCGCAGATGGCGCTGCAGTGGACCCTGCGCGACCCCGTCGTCGTCTCGGCGCTGATCGGCGCCTCCCGGCCCGAGCAGATCGACGAGAACCTCGCGGCGGTCGACGGGCCGGCGCTCACCGCCGACGAGCTCACGGCGATCGACGCGCTCGCGCACGGCATCGACGTGAACCTCTGGTCCGTGTCGTCGGAGCTGTGATGGCGCCCAGACCGGATGCCGTGCACGTCAGGGCTCCTGGCAAGATCAACGTCTATCTCGGCGTCGGTCCGCGCCACGACGACGGCTACCACTCCCTGGCCACCGTCTTCCAGGCCGTGTCGCTGTACGAGGACGTCTACGCGTCCCCCTCCGACGGGTTCAGTCTCGAGGTGGAGGGGGAGGTCGACGTCTCGGGCGTGCCTCTCGACGACCGCAATCTGGCGATGCGGGCCGCCAAGCTGCTCGCGCAGACGGCGGGGGTGGATGCCGGGGTGCACCTGCGCATCCGCAAGGGCGTTCCCGTGGCCGGCGGGATGGGCGGCGGCTCCGCCGACGCGGCCGCCGCGCTCGTCGCGTGCGACGTGCTGTGGGGCACCGAGCTG
>NZ_DAMDLU010000074.1:0-13800 GCF_032084865.1 Microbacterium sp. | reverse complement strand
CCCGAGGCGCTTCGGGCGAACATCCCGGCCTCTCCGACGATGTCGACCATCGCGGGCGACGCGCCGGTGGCGAGGAGGACATTCGCCGTGAAGCCGGTGACGACCGCATTCGTGATGCAGTGCGTGAGCGGCGGGGCATGCCGCACGCGGGCGAGCAGCTCGGCGGCGACCGCCGGGATACGGGTGGATGGGCAGAGGCGATCGCTCATGGGCGACATCCCTTCGCTAGTACGAACTAGATCAGGTTCGACGGGTGTGTTCTCAGCCGCGGATGCGGCACCCCGTGTCACTGCCGGAGAGTCTAGCGAGGCGATCGGCCGGCGCCGCTCATCCCGCCCCGTGTCAGGAAGACGTCAGCCGGTCGATGAGCGCGAGTTCGTCGTCGCGACGGAGCCCCGCGCGCCGCTCGCGCTCGAGTCCGCGGGCGCGCTCATCATCGAGCACGGCGCGGATCGTCGTCTCCAGCGGGCGGAACGAGCCGCCTGCCGCGCGGTACGCGCTGTTGTCGCGGCGCATGAACCCGGGCATGTCGGCGGGCAGCCAGAGCGGCAGCGACCGCTCCCCCATCCAGTACTGCACGCCGTGCGCCTCGAGCCACTCGTCGCTCGCCTCGAGCAGCTCCCCGGTGTGGCCGGCGGCGGCGCGGATGCCGCTGAGCAGCTCGACGAGGGGATGCACGTCTCCGATCGCGTTGACGATGCCGTGGCGCAGCCCGGCGGTGAGGAAGGCGGCGAGGTCGTCGACGTCGATCACCTGAGCGGAGCGTCCGGCAAGCTCGGGCACGAGCACGGGTTCGACGCCCGCTCGCGCGAACGCGGTCGCCCAGTACCCGAAGCGATCGCTGGGATCGCCCGCGCCGACGATGAGTCCGGGCCGCACGATGAACGCCCGCTCGGCGAGCGTGATCACGGCGTCTTCAGCCGCGACCTTCTGTGCCGCGTAGTCGTACTCGTCACCGGGCTGGGCTGGGGCGTGCCTGGCGCCCGATTCGTCGAGCCGATCCGTGACGTCATCGGAGTACACCGACATCGACGACACGTACGTCCAGTGCTCGGCGCGGTCGCCCAGCGCGTCGACGGCCGCGGCGGCGTGGTCGGCGCGCGAGGAGATGTCGACGACCTCGTCCCACTTCCGGTCGCGCAGATCGTCGAACACGTGCGGGTCGTCGCGATCGCCGGCGAGCGGGGTCGTGCCCTCGGGTGCCGGTCGCGCGCCGCGTGCCAGACAGGTCACGTCGGCGCCGGCATCCCGCCACCGTCGCGCGATCCGCCCCGAGAGCCACCCTGTTCCGCCGAGCACGAGCACCTGAGTCATGCGGCCATGACAGCACTGTCATCCGATGAGAGGAAGCGATTCCGCTCAGAGCAGACGACCGGACGCCGGGCAGACGAGAACGGAGCAGCCCTCCTGAGCCGATCGGCTCAGGAGGGCTGCGGCAGGGAGATCAGTCGCGGATGCTCGCGCCGAACCGCTCGGCCGCGACGGCGACACCGGCGAGCTTCGCCTCGGTCGCCTCAGCCGCGGTGAGGGTGCGGTCGGATGCCCGGAACCGCAGCGCGAAGCTGAGGCTCTTCCGCCCCTCGGTCAGCCCCTCACCGCGGTAGTCGTCGACGAGACGTGCGGACTCGAGCAGATCGCCGGCGCCCTCGACGAGCGCGGCGCGGACCTCGGCGGCCGGAACCTCGACGCCGACCACGAGAGAGACGTCCTGCGTCGCGGCGGGGAACGTCGACAGCGACTCGGCCACGACGCGGTGACCGGCGAGAGTCAGCGCCCGGTCGAGATCGAGCTCGAGCACATACGCACGCCCGGGCAGATCAGCGTCGGCCGACACCTGCGGATGCAGCTCGCCGACGTACCCGACCTGCTCGCCATTCACGCTCAGCGCGCCGGCGCGACCCGGGTGCAGTGCTGCACGCTCGGTCTGGGCGACCTCGATCTCGACGCCCGCGGCGACCGCGATCACGCGGACCGCGTCGAGTGCATCGGACAGATCGACGTGCTCGGCGGCGCGACCCGGCTGCCGAGAGGTGATGTTCCCCGTCAGCACCGCCGAGACGAGGCGCGGCTGCGGCGGGATCGACGCGTTGAGCTCGGCGAGCGTGTCGTCGGACGGGCGCTGTCCCAGCGGCGGGATGACCTCGGTGCCGTAGGTGACGCGCTCTTCGGGCGCGAACACCGAGCCGACCTCGAACAGCGCCAGGTCGACTAGTCCGCGCGAGATGTTGCGGTGCGCGGTCCGCAGCAGACCGGGCACCAGCGAGCGGCGCAGGAACGGCGCCTGACCGTCGAGTGCGTTGGCGAGGCGGATGCTTGGAAGGTGCGCTCCGGTGGCCGAGCCGTGCAGGTCGTTGTGCTCTTCGGTCGTGAACGGGAACGAGGGGGTCTCGACGAAACCTGCCGCGGCGAGGGCGTCCGCCACCCGTTTGCGGCCCTGCTGCAGCGCCGTGTACCCGCGGCCGGACGGCGGGGTCGGCAGGATCGACGGGATGCGGTCCAGCCCGTGGATCCGCGCGATCTCCTCGACGAGCGTCCACTTGTCGGTCAAGTCGCGTCGCCAGCTCGGTGGGATGACGAACCATCCGCCGTCGGCCTCCGCGACCTCGGCGCCGACCATCTCGAGCGCGCCGACGATCTCCTCATCGGTGTAGTCGACGCCGATGACGCCCTGCGCGAAGCCGCGGGGCAGGTCGATGCCCGCGATCTCGACCTCGGTGTAGAGGGCGCCGCCCTCGTCGGTCAGCCTTCCGCCGGCGAGCTCGACCATCAAGTCGGCCACGCGGCGGGCGGCCACGAACGGGATCAGCGGGTCGACGCCGCGCTCGAAGCGCTTCGACGCCTCGCTGGGCAGCTTGTGCCGTCGAGCCGTGCGGGCGATGGTGACCGGGTCGAAGGTGGCCGCCTCGATCAGCACGTTGCGGGTCGCATCGCTCATCTCGGTCGTGCCGCCGCCCATCACGCCGGCCAGGCCGATCGGCCCCGATCCGTCGGTGATCAGCAGATCCTCGACGTGCAGAGCGCGGTCCTGGCCGTCGAGCGTGGTCATCCGCTCGCCGTCGGTCGCACGACGCACGACGATGCCGCCCTGCAGCTTGTCGAGGTCGTACCCGTGGATCGGGTTGCCGAGTTCGAGCATCACGTAGTTGGTGATGTCGATGAGGATGCCCAGTGTGCGCATGCCGGCCAGCGCCAGCCGCGCGATCATCCACGGCGGAGTGGGGCGCGACGGGTCGACATCGCGAACGACACGCGCGACGAACTCCGCAGCTCCCACCGCTCCGCGAATGGGCGCCGCGTCGTCCACGCGGATCTCGAACCCGGATCCGGGCTGCAGCTCTGCGAAGTCGCGATCGGCCGGATCGCGAAACTCTCCGCCGGTGGCGTGCGAGTACTCGCGGGCGAGGCCACGCAGCGAGAACGCGTAACCGCGGTCGGGCGTGACGTTCACGTCGACGGCGAAGTCGTCGAGGTGCAGCAGGGCGATGGCATCCGCCCCGACCTCCGGGTCGAGACCGAGCGTCGAGAGCACGATGATGCCGTCGTGCTCGTCACCGAGACCCAGCTCGCGGGCCGACGCGATCATGCCGTCGGAGACGTGACCGTAGGTCTTGCGCGCCGAGATCGGGAAGGGCCCGGGCAGCACGGCGCCGGGCAGGCTCACCACGACCTTGTCGCCGACGACGAAGTTGTGCGCACCGCAGACGATGCCGCGCGGCTCGGCCTCGCCGACATCGACCTGGCACCAGTTGATCGTCTTGCCGTTCTTCTGCGGCTCGGGCTCGACCGAGAGCACCTGCCCCACGACGACGGGGCCGGAGATCTCGAAGCGGTGGATGTCCTCCTCTTCGAAGCCGACCGACACGAACGAGGCCAGCACGTCCTCAGCCGTGGCATCCGGTGCCACATCGACGTACTCGCGCAGCCACGAGATCGGAACGCGCATCACACCACCATCCCGAACTGCTCGCTGAAGCGCACATCGCCCTCTGCCATGTCGCGCATGTCCTTCACATCGCTGCGGAACATCAGGGCCCGCTCGACGCCGATGCCGAACGCGAACCCGCTGTACACCTCGGGGTCGATCCCGGCCGCACGCAGCACGTTGGGGTTGACCATGCCGCAGCCGCCCCATTCGATCCAGCGCGCGCCGCCGGTGAAGGTCGGGTGCCACAGGTCGAACTCCGCGGAGGGCTCGGTGAACGGAAAGTAGTTGGTGCGCAGACGCGTCTTCGCCTCGGCGCCGAACAGCTGCTTCGCCAGGTGGTCGAGCGTGCCCTTCAGGTGCGCCATCGTGATGCCCTTGTCGACGACGAGACCCTCCACCTGGGTGAACACCGGCAGGTGGGTCGCGTCGAACTCGTCGGTGCGGTAGACCCGGCCGGGGCACAGCACGTAGATGGGGACCTCGCGGTCGAGCATCGAGCGCACCTGCACAGGGCTGGTGTGCGTGCGCATCACGAGGTGGCGCGAGGTCGGGTCGACGTAGAAGGTGTCCTGCTCCTGGCGGGCGGGGTGATCCTCGTCGAAGTTCAGCGCGTCGAAGTTGAACCACTCGTGCTCGAGCTCGGGTCCCTCTGCGACCTCCCACCCCATGCCGACGAAGATGTCGCTGATCTGCTCCTGCATGAGCGGCAGCGGGTGTCGCGCGCCGACGCGGGAGCGCGACGCGATGGCGGTGATGTCGACGCGCTCGGCCTCGAGGCGAGCAGCGGTCTCGGCCTCGGCGAGCTCGGTCTCCTTGGCGGCGAGAGCCTGGGTCACGCGGCCGCGGCCCTGCCCGATCAGCTTGCCGAACGCGGCCTTGTGCTCGGGTGCGACCTGACGCATCGACGCGTTCAGGACGGCCAGCGGCGAGCCCTCGGCGACGTGGTCGTGGCGGGCCTGCTTCAGCGCGGCGGTGTCGGCGGAAGCGGCGATCGCGGCCAGCGCCGCCTCGACCGCGGCCTCGACCGCTTCGGGAGTGATTTCGGGAGACTCTGACACGAGAGAAGAGTCTACCGGCGCGCCGGTGGCCGACCCGTCCGCGGGGAACGAGGAAGTCGCCCCCGATCGGGGACGCCTTCCTCGAAGATGCCGCTGTCAGATCTGCGTCGAATCGAAGCGCCCTGCGCCCTTCTGCATGGCGATGACCTCGGTCACCGTCGACTCGCCGTGGGTGCGGGGGTCGCCACCGGCATCCGGGGTGTAGCCCTTCAGCTTCGGCGAGTGCCGGGTCTTGACCTCGACCCACTTCGCCACGCCGGCGAGGATCAGGCAGAGCAGGATGTAGATGCCGCCGATGACGAACGCCGACTGCAGGATGGGCCGGCCCTGCTGCGAGCTGAGCAGCTTCGCGTAGTACAGCAGCTCGGGGTAGGTGATGATGAAGCCGAGCGCGGTGTCCTTGAGGGTGACGACCAGCTGCGCGACGATCACCGGGAGCATGGCCCGCACCGCCTGCGGCAGCAGGATGAGGCGCATGACGCCGCTCTTGCGCAGGCCGATCGCGTAGCCGGCCTCCTTCTGCCCCTTGGGCAGCGACTCGATGCCGGCGCGCAGCGCCTCGGCCAGCACGGAGCCGTTGTAGACCATGAGGCCGATGACGACCGCCCAGTACGGGTCCATGTCGACGCCGAGGACGGGCAGGCCGTAGTACAGCAGCATCATGAACACGAGCACCGGCACGGCGCGGAACAGTTCGATGATCACACCCACCGGGATGCGCACCCAGGCGTGGTCGGAGAGGCGGCCGATGGCGAGCACGAAGCCGAGGATGAGACTCAGCACGGCGGCGAGCGCGAAGGCGCCGAGCGTCTTGCCCAGGGCTCCGAAGATGCCCTTCCAGACGTTGGCGAAGGTGAAGACGTACCACTTCTGCGGCTCGAACTGGCCGGTCGTGTACATCCGGAAGACGACGAAGCCGATCGCAGCCAGCACGACGAGGATGGTGATGACGGCGAGGATGCGGTTGCGAACGATCGCCCGGGGGCCGGGGACGTCGTAGAGCACTGAGGTCATCGTGCGATCCTCCACTTGTTCTCGAGGTGGCGCTGCACCGCGCTCATCGCGAGCACGAGCACCACGAACACGACGGCGACCCAGAGCAGGACCTCCATCGGGTTGCCCGGACGCCCCGGCGCGTCGTTGATGGTGGCGCGCAGCGCCGCGAGCTCGGCGATCGAGAAGCCGGCGGCGACGGTGGTGTTCTTGAGCAGCGCGATGAAGACGCTCATCATGGGCGGGACCACCGAGCGGAACGCCTGCGGAAGCACGATCAGCGTCATGACCTGGCCGAACGGGAGCCCGATCGCGCGTGCGGCCTCGGCTTGGCCGACCGGCACGGTGTTGATACCGGCCCGAAGCACCTCGGCGACATAGGTGGCGGTGTAGATGCCGATGGCCAGGATGCCGAGCACGGTGTTCGACAGGTCGGGGAGCCCGAGCTGCGGGTAGCCGAACACGAAGAAGAAGAAGACCAGCGTGAGCGGGGTGTTGCGGACGATGTTCACGTACGCCGTGCCCACGCCGCGGGCGATCGGCACCGGCGAGACGCGCATCGCGCCGACGATGATGCCGAGCACGAGGGCGATCAGCCCGCCGACGAAGAACACCAGCAGCGTGTTCGCGATCGCCCCACCCCAGAGGTCGAGGTTTCCGAAGATGACGTCCACGCCGTCTTCCCTTCTCAGGATGTGTGCGGGGCGGCCCTGCGTTCAGGGCCGCCCCGAAGGTGATCAGTACGCGTCGACCTCAGGCTGCTCGACCTTGATCCCCGAGTCGCCGAGGTTCTTGTCGAAGATGGCCTGCCAGATGTCGTTGTTGTCGGTGAACAGGTCGTTGATGTGCTTGCGCAGCACGTCATCGCCCTTGGCGAGGCCGACGCCGTAGCGCTCCTCGGTGAACAGTCCGCCGGTGACCTTGACCTCGTCCGGGTACTGGGCGGCGTAGCCGATCAGGATCGCCTGGTCGGTGGTCACCGCGTCGACCTTGCCGTCGATCAGGTCCTGCACGCAGGCGGAGTACAGGTCGTACTCCTGCGTCTTGATCTCGGGGAAGTTCGCCTTGATGTTCTGGATCGGGGTGGAGCCGGTCGCCGAGCAGACGGTCTTGCCGTTGAAGTCCTCGAGCTTGTCGGCTTCCGGTGCGTCCTTCGCGACGAGCAGGCCCTGGCCGGTGATGAAGTAGGGACCGGCGAAGTCGATCTGCTCCTTGCGCTTGTCGTTGATCGAATAGGTGCCGACGTAGTAGTCGATGTCGCCGTTCACGATCGCCTGCTCGCGGTTCGCGGACGCGATCGGCTTGAACTCGATCTTCTCCTCGCCGTAGCCGAGGGAGGCCGCGATCCAGCGCGCGATGTCGACGTCGAAGCCGGTGCGCTCACCGGTCGTCGCGTCGAGGTAGCCGAGACCGGGCTGGTCCTCCTTGACGCCGATGGTGACCTTGCCGGCCTTCTCGATCTTGTCGAACGTGGGGCTGCCGTCGAGCTTGACGTCCTTCGCGACCTCGAACAGCGGCTTGTCGCCGCCGTCACCGGCGTCGGTGCCGCCCGGGTTGCTGGGGCTGCCGCTGTTGCAGCCGGTGAGGGCCAGCAGCGCCGCCGTGGCGATTCCGATCCCTGCGAGAGCTCGTGTGCGTCGCATGTGCGTCTCCTTCTGTGCTGTGGTTGCGTGTCGATGCGGGTCAGTGGGTGAGGAGTTTCGAGAGGAAGTCCTTGGCGCGGTTGCTCTTCGGGTTCGTGAAGAACTCCTCGGGCGCCGCCTCTTCGACGATCTGCCCGTCTGCCATGAAGACCACCCGGTTGGCGGCCTTGCGGGCGAAGCCCATCTCGTGCGTGACCACGATCATGGTCATGCCGTCCTTGGCGAGGCCCACCATGACGTCGAGGACCTCGTTGATCATCTCGGGGTCGAGGGCGCTGGTCGGCTCGTCGAAGAGCATCACCTTCGGGTGCATGGCGAGGGCGCGCGCGATCGCGACGCGCTGCTGCTGGCCGCCGGAGAGCTGAGCGGGAAGCTTGGATGCCTGCTGCGCGACCCCGACGCGCTCGAGCAGCGCCATGGCCTCCTTCTCGGCCTCGGCCTTGCTCTTGCCGAGCACCTTGATCGGGCCCAGGGTGACGTTCTCGAGAATGGTGAGGTGCGCGAAGAGGTTGAACGACTGGAAGACCATGCCGACCTCGGCACGCAGCTTCGCGAGGCCCTTGCCCTCGGCGGGTAGCGTCTTGCCGTCGATCCGGATCTCGCCGCTCGTGATCGTCTCGAGACGGTTGATCGTGCGGCACAGAGTGGATTTGCCCGACCCGGACGGACCGATGACCACGACCACCTCGCCCCGGTCGACCGTCAGATCGACGTCCTTGAGGGCGTGGAAATCGCCGTAGTGCTTCTGGACGTTCTCGACAACCACGAGGGCGTCATTGCGCTCTGCCATGAGCTACAGACTAGGCCAGAGCAGGGTCGCGCCGCGGCCGCCCCACGCGGGTTTACCGATTCGTGATCGGTGCGGGTCCCGGTCGGATGCCGGCGGCGGCCGCTCAGTCGGTCGCGCGCTGCGCGAACGCCGACTCGTAGAGGCAGACGCTCGCGGCAGTGGCGAGGTTGAGGGATTCGGCGCGGCCGAAGATCGGCAGGCGCAGCGCTCGGTCGGCCTGCGACAGCGCATCGTCGTCGAGCCCGCGCGCCTCGTTGCCGAACAGCCAGGCGGTGGGCTGCGCGAGCAGGCCGGCTGCGCGAGCGGCGAGCAGGTCGTCGCCCTTCACGTCTGCGGCCACGACGTTCATCCCCGCGGCTTGCGCCCGGCGGATCACATCGTCGAGGTCTCCTCCGACCGAGACCGGCAGATGGAACAGGGAGCCGGTCGTCGAGCGCACCACCTTCGGGTTGTACGGGTCGACGGTGCGGCCGGTGAGCACCACGGCATCCGCCCCCGCGGCATCCGCGGCGCGGATGATGGTGCCGAGGTTGCCCGGGTCGCGCACCTCCTCGCAGATCGCGATGAGCTTCGGCCCGGCGGCGAAGATATCCTTGGCCGAGGTCGGGGTCTGGCGTGTGACCGCGACGAGACCCTGCGGGGTCACGGTGTCGGCCATGGCGGCTAGCACCGCCTCGGCGACGTACTCGACCTCGACGTCGTGCTCGTCGGCGAGAGCGCGCACGTCGGCGTGCTTCTCCCACGCGGTGGGGGTCGCGAACAGCTCCACGATCGCATCGGGCAGATACTGCAGCGCTTCGCGCACCGACTGCGGCCCCTCGAGCAGGAACATCCCCGTCTCGACCCTGGCGCTGCGCTTGGTCAGCTTGGCGACAGCACGGACGCGGGGAGAGCGGGGGTTCTCGAGCACGGGCCCAGTCTATCGGGGCCGGAAATGCCGAAACGGGCGCCTCCCCAGGGAGACGCCCGTTCAGATCACTCGGATCAGGCAGCGGCCTTCGGCGCGTTGACGTCAGAGGGCAGAGCCTTCTTGGCGACCTCGACGAGGGCGGTGAACGCACCGGCGTCGGTCACGGCCAGGTCCGCCAGCATGCGGCGGTCGACCTGCACGCCCGCGAGGCCGAGCCCCTGGATGAAGCGGTTGTACGTGATGCCGTTCTGGCGGGCAGCGGCGTTGATGCGCTGGATCCACAGACGACGGAAGTCGCCCTTGCGCTTGCGACGGTCGCGGTACGCGTAGACGAGCGAGTGGGTGACCTGCTCCTTGGCCTTGCGGTACAGGCGCGAACGCTGGCCACGGTAACCGGACGCGCGCTCGAGGATGACGCGACGCTTCTTGTGCGCGTTGACTGCGCGCTTGACTCTTGCCATTTTCGTGTGTTCCTATTCCTACGTTCAGTCCGGCGATCAGCCGCGACCGAGAAGCTTGTTCGCGACCTTGGTGTCGGCCTTGGAGAGGACCTGGTCCTGGTTGAGGCGACGGGTGCGCCGGCTCGACTTGTGCTCGAGGTTGTGGCGCATGCCGGCCTGCTGCTTCTTCAGCTTTCCGCTGCCGGTGATCTTGAAGCGCTTCTTCGCACCCGAGTGGGTCTTCTGCTTCGGCATCTTCTCTTCCTTCGTGTGGCGCCCTGGCGGGCGACGGTGGGTACCCGCTCGGAAGCGGGAGCATGGGGGCGGCTTACGCCGCAGGCTCGTCGGACGGGTCGGAGTCCGTGCCGCTCTTTGCCTCGCGCGCGGCCTGCTTGTTCGCGGTGCGGACCGCGTTCTGCTCTGCCTTCGCCTCGGACTTGTTCTTCAGCGGAGCCACGACCATGACCATGTTGCGGCCGTCGATCGTGGGGTTCGACTCGACGGTGCCGAACTCGGCGACGTCCTCGGCGAACTTGCGCAGCAGACGCACACCCTGCTCGGGACGCGACTGCTCGCGACCGCGGAAGAGGATCATGGCCTTGACCTTGTCACCGGCCTTGAGGAAGCCCTCGGCGCGCTTGAGCTTCGTCGTGTAGTCGTGCGCCTCGATCTTCAGACGGAAGCGGACTTCCTTGAGGATCGTGTTCGCCTGGTTGCGACGCGCTTCCTTTTCCTTCTGCGCGGCCTCGTACTTGAACTTGCCGTAGTCCATGATCTTGACGACGGGCGGCTTCGAGTTCGGGGCGACCTCGACGAGGTCGAGATCGGCTTCCTGTGCGAGACGCAGCGCTGCCTCGATGCGGACAACGCCGATCTGCTCACCCGCGGGGCCGACGAGGCGGACCTCGGGGACGCGGATGCGCTCATTGGTACGGGGATCGCTGATGCGGAGCTCCTAAGACGTGGATTCTCGGCCACCGGGATGCGGGTCGCATCTCGGGCGAAATCGGAGTTCTCCCCACCCGCCGACGTGATCAGACACACCGGCTTGTGACACCCTTTCCACCGGAACCGGCGGGGTGCTGAACCCGGTAGCCTGGAACGGCAAGCGCGGGTGGGATAAGAATCCTCTTTCGTATCGGAGCATGACACTCCGAAGCCCGCAGAAGTCTACCAGAAAGCATCCCGAAGTGACGATTCCTGCCGAGCACCACGATGACCGCCACGATCGCTGGGAGCAGCAGGAGCAGGCCGCGGCCTCTGCGACACGCGACATCGCCGATGTGCCCGCCGTCGAGGTGATCACCACGACGGCGGTGCACCTGATGAGCGCCGCGGCCGTGAAGGTGGGTCTGGCCGATTCCCCCGAGCAGCAGACCGACCTCGACGAGGCGCGCAAGCTGATCAACGCCCTCGCCGGCCTCATCACGGCGGGAGCACCCGAGATCAGCGACATGCACGCCCGCTCGCTGCGCGACGGCCTGCGCTCGCTTCAGCTGGCCTTCCGCGAGGCGTCGGTGATCCCCGACCCGATCGGCAAGGGTCCCGGCGAGAAGTGGACCGGTCCGGTCAACTGACCAGCACGATCGGGTCGGCGGTCGACGGACCGCCGCAGCGCTCCGTCGAATGAGTCCAGTCGACTCGGTGCTCGGTTTCCTGCAGCAGCGCGCCGGTGGCATCCGTCACGCGGATGATGACGTCGCCTGGCGTCTCGATCCCGTTGAACGAGAACGCCCACATCCCGCCGTCCTCGCTCGCACCGATGACGAGATCGACGGATTCGCCTTCACCCGGAGCCGCAGAGCACACGGCATCCGCACAGAGCTGCACCCAGGTCGCGTCCGGGATCGCGGTGGCATCCACCTGAAGCCCGGTGACGTAGCCGATCGCCGGGCACGCGTCGAGGATCGGCGGCACGCACGCGGTCGTGACGATGCCGGTCAGCATCAGCCCGGTGACCGCGATCAGTCTGCGCATGCCCCGACCATACCCGGAGCGCGCGACGCGACGCGGGCGCGGATGCGGGCGGGCCGCGTCAGCCGGCTGAGCGGGTCAGCTTCACGGTCAGCGAGTCCACCAGCACGGCCATCCGGTCGTCGGCCGCCCAGCGCTGCGCGAGCCGCGCCAGCACGGCATCCAGCGTCTCGCGCTCGAGGCCGTCGATGAGCTCGAGGGTGACGATGAGCTCGGGGCCGCGCATCCGGGCATCCGGATCGCCGGCGGTGACCGACACGTCGACCACCGCCAGCTCGTGCGCGATGCTCTCGCGCAGCGCGGTGAAGACCTCGGGCGAGAGGTGGCTGGGCTCCCAGCGCTGCGCCTGAGCAATCGCCCAGACCGCGGGACGGCGGACGACGAACTCGGTGTCGGATGCCGGGTCGAGCACGATCAGATCCGTCTGCTCGCTCGACGCCGACAGCGCCACCCGGATCGCCTCGACGGGGATCGGCCGGGCGGTCGGGTCCCACCGGCGCATCGTGTCGACAGACGAGAACACCGGCTGCACGCGACGGCCGTCGGGGGCGGCGACGGTGACGATCGAGAGCTCCTGCGTCTTGTCGACCCTCAGTCCGGTCACCTCTGAAATGGGTTCCTGAGCCTGCCGAAGGGCACCCTTCTCGGCGACGAGAGGCACGAGCACGCGCGCGTCGCGGAAGGCGTCGACGACCTCGACCTGCGAGCCCTCCCCGCTGCGGAAGCGCAGCAGCGCGGCGAGCAGCGCGGGATCGGCCGAGCCGTCATCGGCGGCGTGGGGGTTCGCCTGGAAGCTGCGCCCCTCCCACGGCACGCCTGCCGAGTCGCCCGTGTTCCCGTGCCCGTGGTCGCAGGCGTCGTCAGTCGCCGGCGACATCCAGCGCCTCGGCGAGGGTGAACTGTCCGGCGTAGAGCGCCTTGCCGACGATGGCGCCCTCGACGCCCAGCGGCACGAGCTCGCGCAGCGCCGCGATGTCGTCGAGACTCGCGACGCCTCCGGACGCGATCACGGGCTTCGGCGTGCGCGAGGTGATCTCGCGCAGCAGGTCGAGGTTCGGACCGCGCAGTGTGCCGTCCTTGGTGACGTCGGTGACGACGTAGCGGCTGCAGCCGGCCTCTTCGAGACGCTCGAGCACCTCCCAGATGTCGCCGCCTTCCTTCGTCCAGCCGCGGGCGGCGAGCGTCGTGCCGCGCACGTCGAGACCGACGGCGATCGCCTCGCCGTAGCGGCTGATGACGTCGGCCGACCACTCCGGGTTCTCGAGGGCGGCGGTGCCGAGGTTGATGCGCGTCGCGCCCGCCTCCAGAGCGGCGTCGAGGCTCGCGTCGTCGCGGATGCCGCCCGAGAGCTCGATGTTCACGCCCCGATACTGCTTGATGACCCTGCGCAGGATCGCGGTGTTGCTGCCGCGCCCGAAGGCCGCGTCGAGGTCGACGAGGTGGATCCACTGGGCGCCGGCGTCGACGAACTCACCTGCCGCGTCGACGGGGTCGCCGTAGTTCGTCTCGGTGCCCGCCTCGCCCTGCGTCAGGCGCACCGCCTTGCCGCCGGCCACATCGACCGCGGGCAGCAGGATCAGCGAGGGGGACTGTGCGAAGTCGTTCATGTCGTCCTTCGAAAGGGTGGAGGCGGCCCGAGCGGGCACGAGAGATCAGAGTAGCCGTGCACGGAGGCCGTCTCAAATGACGTGACGCCGGGCCACGGGCCACCGGGGATCTCGCAGGCCCCCGACGGTACGATCGGATGCGCACGAGCGGGGCATCCTCGCCCGTGCGCCATCGACACGGAGGGACGTGAGGCATGACCGACGCGTACAACGGCAGCGGCGCAGGTCCGCTGCGCCGGCGGACGGGCGCGACGCGCCGGTCATCGGCCGAGTCGGAGGCGCTGGTCTCGGACGTGCCCCTGACGCCGTCCGACGGGCCCGTTGACGCGCCCCGGTATCACCGCGCGTCCAGCGGTCCGGCGCCGGCTCCCTCGGCGGCCCCTGCAGCACCTGCAGCAGCGGCAGTTCCGGCAGCATCGGCAGCACCGGCAGCTCCGTCAGTCCCGGCACCGGCATCCGC
>NZ_DAMDLU010000073.1:0-14015 GCF_032084865.1 Microbacterium sp. | reverse complement strand
GCTGGATGGCGAGCGTGGTGCGCCCTGGCGCGCCGTGCGGTCCCCACACCGCGAGCACGCGCGGCGTCCGACCGTTGTCGGACGATCCGCCGGTGGCGCACCCGCCGGTGATCGCGGCGAGAACCCGCGCCGCGGGTGTGTCGAACGGCAGCGGCGCCGGCAGGCCGAAGCGGGATGCGAGTCGCGAGTCTGTTGTTCCGACCGGCACCACCCGCACGGCGGCGCGATCGCAGGCGCCGATCAGGTCGGCCGTCAGCAGAGCGCGGATCGGCGGGATGAGCAGCGCATCGACACCCGCCAGGTGCAGCGCCGGCAGGTCATGGGGTCGCACGAGAGTGACCTGCGCTCCCTCGAGCTCGAGATCGCTCGCGAGCAGCGCCGCATCGGCGCCGTCGTCGACGATGATCAGGTTCATCACGACCCGGCCCCCGTCGGGACGATCGAGATGGCGTCCCCGCCGGTGATCGCCGCCAGCACATCCGCGACATCGGCCCGGTCGACGACTACCTCGACGTCGATCCGTCCTCCGGCCAGCATCCCGTCCTCCTCGGCGACACGCGCGATGACCGCATCCGCGACGAGTATCCGCGGCTCCTCGAACGCGCGCCCGTCGTCGATCGGGGGCGCGTGCCACAGCTCGACCACCGTCCCGGCCGACACGTCGGCAGGGACGGCCGTGCTGCGGATCACGACCGATGTCGTGCGCAGGGCGTCGGGATCGCCGACGGCGGCGAGCGGCACCAGCTCGCCGGCGGTGAGGGTGCGCACCGCGACGGCGCCCGGCTGCAGGCTCTGCGGGGCGAGATACGAGCCGCTGAGCGTGCCGAGCCCCACCTCGACGACCTGAAGCTCCGCCGAGCTGATCGCCTCGCCGGGAAGCACCGTCCTCGTCGCCTGCAGGACCGGAGCGGTCTGACGCGAGGTCGACACCAGAAGCCAGACGCCGGCGATCGATGCGAGCACGAGCGCCACGCCGATCAGGAATCGCAGATCGCCGAAGAACGGGCGGTGGGCGCGGGAGCGGATCATGCAGACATCGTCACAGAAGTCGGATGATCGCCGCCGAAGTTATCCACAGCGGCCGGTCGATGAGGGCTTTCATGCCACGGCGGGGGAGAATGAGTGCATGTCCGAAGCATCCCGAGAGGCTCCGCGCTTCCTCGCGCCCGCGCAGGTGGCAGAGCTTCTCAGCATCGAGGTCGATGAAGTCATCGACCTCGTGCACGCGGGTCGGCTGCGGGGCTCCCAGGTGGGTTCGCCGCCGCGGTGGCGGGTGGAGCACGCCAGTCTTGCGGAGTACCTCGACGCGCAGTCCGAGGAAGCACGACGGATGGCGCTGTGGCGGCAGTCGAACGAGGCCAGCTTCCCCGAGGTGTGGGGGACCGCGCCGCTGCGGCGAGACTGACCCCGCGCGCAGCAGCAGCAGCCGCCCTTCGCCCGCTCAGACGACGTCCGAGGCGTCCTCCACGCGCACCCAGCTGAGCGTGGTGAACGGGATGCTGCGGAATCCGTGCACCGAGCGCACGCGCCGCGGCTCGTGCGGATCGTGCAGTGCCAGATCGAGGTGATCCGCGCCCGCGCGGTCGATGGTGCCGTGCTGAGGGTCGCCCGAGCGTCTGCCGACCGTCACGGGAATGCGCCGCCGTGCAAGGTCGCGCAGGACGAACCCGAGCGTCATCCGTCCACGCAGCCCACCGTCCGGTGCGTCGGCGGACAGGCTGCCGAGCAGGGCGCCGTGATCGACCGCGAGCGACTCGATCGCCTCCAGCGGCGCGATCCGCATCCGAGAGTCGCCGCCCGCGCTCACCCCCACCCAATCGGCGCCGACGACGCGCAGCACGGCATCCCATCGCTCACCGCCGGCCAGTTCGAGCATCATCCTGCCTTCGATCGCGGCCATCGTCCGCAGCCGGTCGTGCAGCGTCAGCTTCGAGATCCGCAGCCGCTCGGATTCGGCATCCAGCGCCGCGCGCTCCGCCTCCCACTCGGCCGCGAGCTGACCCTCCAGGTCGTCGAAGAGATGCTCCCATTCCACGCTGTCGACAGTAGAGCAGAACCGTTCGGGACGATGCGGGTTCTCCACAGCCGGGCGCGACCACCCTCGGCCGTTCGGATGCGGTGTGTTATTTTCGTGGGGTTCGCTACGAAGATGAGCAGCACCACGAGCCGGGGGGTGTCGGGGAATGACGACGACGTTGAACGAGTACTTCGCTCCGCAGCCGACCTCGGCGGCCGAGCTTCCCGATCCGGTGCCGCTGCTGCGCAGCCTGACCCAGGGCGCGCTGGAGGTGCTCGCCGGTGTCCGCGAGGTCGATCAGCTCGCGCGATGGTTCAGCGAAGACGCGTTCCGCGCCCTGGTCACCCGGGCGAACCTGTCGGCGCGCGCTCGCAGCGCCCGCAACCAGGCTCCGACGCGCCCCAGCTTCCAGATCCTCTCGATCCGCGAGAGCGCACCGGTCGACAACGTGGTCGAAGCGGTCGTGGTGGTGGCGGGGCCCGGGCGCACACGTGCGGTCGCGATCCGGCTGGAGGGCTTCGACGGACGCTGGCGGGCCAGCTCCCTCGCCATCCTCTGAAGGGGGCGCGGCGCGCCAGTAGGCTGAATCCGTGTCAACACTCAGCGACCTCGTCCACGCCCAGGGTCTCCTCACCGATGCCGATGTCGAATGGCTGCACCGCCTGGCCGGTGACGGCCAGCTGCTGGCGGATCTCGCCTCGGCCGACATGGTGATCTGGATCGAGACCTCCGACGGCTCGTTCGTCGCGGTCACCCATTCGCGCCCGAGCGGCGCGGCCACCCTGTTCTACCGTGATCTCGTCGGTGAGAAGGTCCGCCCGCAGTGGCGCACACAGGTGCAGGCGGCGTTCGAGTCCAGTGCGATCGTCGACTCGTCCTCGCCGGACTGGTTCGAGGAGACCCCGACCCGGGTGCGTGCCGTGCCCATCCGTCGGCGGGAGGGGAAGGACGAGGGCCAGATCATCGGCGTCCTGACCCGGCACACCAACCTCGGCGAGGTGCGGATGCCGTCGCGTCAGCAGATCAGCTTCGACGAGTGCGCGAACGATCTGTTCCACATGATCGCGTCAGGCGAGTTCCCCGACCTGTCCGCTCCCACCGCGCCGCGTCGCGGCGCGCCGCGCGCGTCCGACGGACTGATCCGCCTCGACGTCGACGGCATCACCACTTTCGCGAGCCCGAACGCGCTGTCCGCCTTCAACCGGATGGGCTTCGACGACGAGCTCGAGGGGGAGGCGCTCGCCGAGGTCACCACACGGCTCGTCCCGCCGTCGCGTCAGGTCGACGAGTCGCTGCCGGTCGTCGTCACCGGACGTGCCCCCTGGCGCACCGACATGGAGGCGCGCGGCGTCACCGTGTCTCTGCGAGCCATTCCGCTCAAGGACCACGGCAATCGGATCGGTGCGATCGTGCTGTGTCGCGATGTGTCGGAGCTGCGCCATCAAGAGCAGGAGCTGATCACCAAGGACGCGACGATCCGCGAGATCCACCACCGGGTGAAGAACAACCTGCAGACCGTCGCCTCGCTGCTGCGCATCCAGGCGCGCCGCACGCACTCCGACGAGGCGCGGGAGGCGCTCACGCAGGCGATGCGGCGCGTCGAGTCGATCGCCGTCGTGCACGACACCCTCGCCAGCGGCCTGTCGCAGACGGTCGATTTCGATGAGGTGTTCGACCGGGTGCTGAAGCTCGTGGCTGAGGTCGCGTCCGCGCCCAACACCCGCGCGCGCACGCAGCTAGAAGGACGCTTCGGTGTGCTGCCGAGCGAATACGCGACCCCGCTCGCCCTGGCACTCACCGAGGTGGTGACCAATGCTGTCGAGCACGGCCTGGCAGGTCAGGAGGGAATCGTGCGCATCGAGGCGAGCCGCACCTCCGAGCTGCTGCGCGTGACCGTGGCCGACACCGGACACGGCCTGCCCGAGGGACGGGTGGGCCAGGGACTGGGCACGCAGATCGTGCGCACGCTCATCCAGGGCGAGCTCAGCGGCAGCATCGAGTGGAAGGGCGCCGAGGGTGAGGGCACCCAGGTGATCATCGAGATCCCGATGCGCTGGATCTCCGTCTGACCCTCGAGCCCCGCTGCCCCACGTCGCACAGAAGCGCCGGTCATCCGGGAGGATGACCGGCGCTTCGCGGATCGCGTGCTCGGGAGCCGAGCGGAGTGCGTCGAGCGGGTGGGTCAGCCGGCGCGGCGGGCGCGAGCGGCACGGCGCTTGAGCGCGCGGCGCTCGTCTTCGGAGAGACCGCCCCAGACGCCCGAGTCCTGACCGGATTCGAGGGCATACTGCAGGCAGATCTCTGTCACGGTGCAGGTGGCGCACACGGCCTTGGCCTTTTCGATCTGGTCGACCGCGGGCCCGGTGTTCCCGACGGGGAAGAACAGCTCGGGGTCGACGGTCAGGCAGGCTGCTTTATCGCGCCAGTCCATACGGGGGGCTCCTCAGAGATAGGTGTTTCGGTGTGGGGCGCCGTTCGTGCGGCGCGCAGATCGGGTAAGCGGATCGGGGTCGGCTACCCTGGTGATGCGGGCGATACCCGCCCCACTCCGATGTGGGAGCACATGGCTTGTTCCATTGTGTTACAGAAACAATCTGAAATCAAGGTTTTTCTACGCTCCTGAAAGGACCTTCGTGCGCACTTCCGGCCCGACCACCGCTGCCGCCATCGTGCTCGCCCTCGAAGGCGCCGCCCTGGGAATCGTCTGCGTCATCGAACTGCTGGCACTGGGCGCGGGCGACACATCCTCGAACATGGGTGGCATCGCGCTCATCGTGCTCACGCTGGTCGCCGCCGTGGCCCTCGGAGCCTTCTCGTGGGGCACCCTGCGGCGGGCATCATGGGCACGGTCCGGGGGAGTGCTGTTCCAGGTCCTCGGTGTCGCCCTCGGGCTGGCATCGCTCAGCCTCGAGCCGAAGGTGTGGCTTTTCACGATCGGAGTCGGCGGAACGGCGCTGATCGGACTGGTGCTGCTGATCAGCGCCACGCGCCGCGACGGCGCATCGGATCCGCGCCTGCGCCCCGGCGACGAGCCGCGCGACCGCGGCTAACGCCGCGTGACAGCGGCCAACGCCGCGCGACCGCGGCTGACGACTGAGCCGCGTCGGAGGCTCAGGCGTCGACGCCGAGGGCCTTGCGCAGTCGGGCGACGTGACCCGCCGCCTTCACGTTGTACTGCGCCGTGGTGATCGTGCCCTGCTCGTCGATGACGAAGGTCGAGCGGATGACGCCCTCGATGACCTTGCCGTAGTTCATCTTCTCGCCCCACACGCCGTAGGTCGTGTGCACCGCGTGGTCCGGGTCGCTGAGCAGCGTGAAGGTGAGCCCGTCGCGCTCGCGGAAGGCCTTCAGCTTCTCGGGCTCGTCGCGGGAGACGCCGACGACCGTGTACCCCGCGGCCTGCAGTGACGCGATGCTGTCGCGGAAGTCGCACGCCTGGTTCGTGCAACCTGGAGTCATGGCCGCCGGATAGAAGTACAGGATGACCTTCTGGCCGCGCAGATCGGCCAGCGAGACGGCCGTGCCGTCCTGATCGAGCAGGGTGAAGTCGGGGGCGGGCGTACCGGGTTCCAGGCGTGTCGTCACCCGACCAGCCTATCCGCCGAAGGTGGTCAGCAGCCGCTGCAGCGACTCGAGCCGGGCCTTCCCGGTCTCGCTCAGCTCGCCGTCGGCTGCCGCCTCATTCAGGGCGCAGTCCTCGGCGTCGGCGAGATGCGTGCATCCGCGCGGGCAGGCCTGGGCGATCTCCGCGAGCTCGGTGTACGCGGTGAGGATGTTGGCGGGATCGACGTGCCCGAGCCCGAACGAGCGGACTCCGGGGGTGTCGATGACCCATCCGCTGCCGGCCGCGCCGACGTAGCGCAGCGACACGGTCGACGACGAGGTGTGCCGGCCGCGGCCGGTCACCTCGTTGACATGGCCCGTCGCGCGGTGCGCCTTGGGGACCAGCGCGTTCACCAGCGTCGACTTTCCCACGCCGGAGTGCCCGACGAACACGGTGGAGTGGCCCACGAGGGCCGCGCCGATCTCGTCGAGGGGCATGTGCCCGCGAGCGCTCGTGAACACCGTCAGATCCAGACCGTCGAAGTGGGAGAGGAAATCGGCGGGGTCGGCGAGATCGGTCTTCGTCACGACGAGCAGCGGGCGGATGCCGGCATCGAGCGCTGCCACGAGGTAGCGATCCACCAGGCGGGCGCGGGGCTCGGGATCCGCCGCCGCCACGACCACCAGCATCTGGTCGGCGTTCGCGACGATGACCCGCTCGACCTGATCCGTGTCGTCGGCGCTGCGGCGCAGCAGCGAGGTGCGCTCGACGATGCCGACGATGCGGCCGAGGGTTCCCTCGTCGCCGGAGCGGTCTCCCACGACCCGCGCGCGATCACCGGTCACGATCGGCGTGCGTCGCAGCTCTCTGGCTCTGGCCGCGGTGATCGTGCGCTCCTCTTCCGTGTCTTCACCGAGCAGCACGCTGTAGCGGCCGCGATCGACCCCGAGGATGCGCCCGATCTCGGCGTCGTCGTGGGCGGGGCGGCGCTTCGTGCGCGGACGGTTCGCCTTCGGATTGGGGCGGGTGCGGATGCGGCTCTCGTCGAAGTCCTCGACATCATCGAGGTCGTCGTCGTCGCCGAGCCAGCTCACGCGATGGCGCCCGTCAGCATGCGCTCCCACAGCTGGGTGAACTCCGGCAGGGTCTTGGCCGTCGTGCCGATGTCGTCGATCTCGACCCCCGGAACGCGCAGTCCGATGAGGGCGCCGGTGGTCGCCATCCGGTGATCGTGATGCGCCGGCCAGACGCCGCCGTGCAGCGGGCGCGGGGTGATGCGAAGGCCGTCGGGCAGCTCTTCGGCGTCGCCGCCGAGCGCGCGCAGGTTGTTCACCAGCGCCGCGATGCGGTCGGTCTCATGGGTGCGGATGTGCCCGACCCCGCGGATGACGGTCGGACCGTCGGCGAAGGCGGCGAGACCCACGATGGTCGGGGTCAGCTCGCTCGCCGCCGACAGGTCGATGTCGAGACCGCGGATGCTGTCGCCCGCGCGCACCGTGAGCGCACCGCCGTGCCGACTGGTGTGTGCGCCCAGCGCGTGCAGGATGTCGGGCAGCAGTGCCCCCGGCTGGGTCGAGTGCAGCGGCCAGCCGGCGATCGTGACCTCTCCGCCGGTCACCAGCGCCGCGGCCAGGAACGGGGCCGCGTTGGACAGGTCGGGTTCGATCGCCACGTCCTTCGCCCGTGGGACGCCCGCCTCGACGAGCCACTCGCCTGCGGCGGGACGCTCGATGCGGATGCCTCGTCGGCTGAGCGACTCGATGGTCATGTCGATGTGCGGCAGGCTGGGCAGCCGCACGCCGGTGTGCACGAGATGCAGTCCGACGTCGAACCGCGGGGCGGCGAGAAGCAGCCCCGAGACGAACTGGCTGGAACCCGAGGCGTCGATCTCGACGCGGCCCCCGCGGATGCGTCCGTGCCCGCGGACGGTGAACGGCAGCGACCAGGTGCCCTCGTCGTCGACGTCGACGCCCAGGTCGCGCAGCCCGGTGATCAGCGCACCCATCGGGCGGTGCAGGGCGCTCTCGTGGGCGGTCAGGTGGATCTCGTCGTCGGCGAGGCCCGCGAGCGGGGCGATGAAGCGCATCACCGTGCCGGCCTGGCCGCAGTCGACGGTCACCCCGCCACGCAGACGGGCTGGGGTGATGAGCAGATCGGGGCCGAACTCGCCGTCGGACGGCTCCTCCTCGATGCCCACCCCCAGCTGACGCAGCGCGTCGACCATGCGACGGGAGTCGTCCGAGTGCAGGGGCCGGATCAACCGGCCCGGACCGTCCGCGATCGCGGCGATCACCAGCTCGCGGTTGGTGAGCGATTTCGAGCCGGGGACCGTGACGGACGCGTGCACGGCGTGCTCGGCGACCGGTGCGACGTACCGGCCGCGCGCGGGTGCAAGGGAATACCGTTCAGTGCTCATCGGTTCTAAGCCTAGTGAAGCCTGCGACAGACGGAGCGGAGAAGACACATGACGGCGAACACCCTGCTCGACCGCTCCGACGTCCACGATGACGATGCCCTCTCCCGCCTAGACTGGCCGGTGATGGACGAGACAGCTTCCCGCGATCCTCGACGCGACTTCGAGGAGCAGGCGATCCCCTTCATGGATCAGCTCTACGCCGCGGCCATGCGCATGACGCGCAACCCGGCTGATGCCGCCGATCTCGTGCAGGAGACGTTCGTGAAGGCGTACGCCGCGTGGTCGAGCTTCACGCAGGGAACGAACCTGAAGGCGTGGCTGTACCGCATCCTCACGAACACGTACATCAACATCTACCGCAAGCGCCAGCGTGAGCCGTTCCAGGGCACGATCGACGAGCTCGAGGACTGGCAGCTCGGCGGCGCCGAATCGACGACCGCCTCGCACGGTCGCTCCGCCGAGGCGGAGGCGATCGACCGGATGCCGGCATCCGTCGTGAAGGATGCCCTGCAGGAGGTGCCCGAGGACTTCCGCCTCGCGGTCTACCTCGCCGACGTCGAAGGATTCTCGTACCAGGAGATCGCCGACATCATGAAGACCCCCATCGGCACCGTGATGAGCCGCCTGCATCGTGGCAGGCGCATGCTCCGCGAGCTGCTGGCCGACTACGCCGCTGAACGGGGAATCCGCGCGGCCGAACCGAGGAGCAGGAAATGAGCGACTGCGGCTGCGAGAAGGCGCGCCGGGACCTGGAGGAGTACCTCCGCAACGAGGTGTGCCGCACCGGGCACACCGAGATCCGCGAGCATCTCGAGAACTGCGAAGCATGCAAGGACGAGGCCCTGGTCGCGAAGACCCTCACCGAGGTCGTGGCACGCGCCTGCAAGGAGACCGCCCCCGAAGAGCTGCGGGACCAGGTGCTCGCCCGGCTGCGAGCAGCTCAGGCGACCCACTGACGGCGCACTGACGACGGGGAGACCGGTCGCGCGGCCTCCCCGTAGGCTGAGTGGATGACCGAACCGGAAGAGACCCTCATCTCCGTCGACCCGGACTCGCAGCGCCGCCTGCGCGAGAAAGGCCTGGACTACCGCATCGCCGACATGGCGGTCGACGCCGACGCGGAGGGGTTCCTCCGCGCGGACTCGCGCGGCTTCCTCGATGAGGATCCCACCGACGCCGAGCTGGCCCAGATGCGTGAGACCATGCGCGCACGACGCAACATCGGCGTCTACGATCCCGCGGCCGGCAGCTGGCCGATCGCGACGGTCAACAGCTGGGTGACTCCGCTGAGCCTGCCCGGCGGCGAGGTCGACATGTGGGCGATCAGCTCGGTCACCGTCGCCGGGACCCACCGTCGGCGCGGCATCGCGCGCAATCTGCTCGAGGGCGAGCTGCGGGCAGCCGCAGGCGCAGGAGTCGCGGTGGCCGGCCTCACGGCATCAGAGGCGACGATCTACGGCCGGTACGGCTTCGGATCCGCGGTGCCGGTGATGCGATTCACCGTCGACACGGCGCGCGCCGGCTGGCGCGGCAGCGACGCGCCGTCGACGGGGCGCCTCGTGTACGCCGACAAGCAGACCCTCGCCACCGATCTCGAACAGCTTCACGAGGCATCCCGGGCACGGCGTTCCGGGCAGGTCGCCGGATGGCGCGGCCGGTGGCAGCGCATGGCGGGCCTGGCCGAGGGCGACAAGGAGGCCGCGGCCGTCCGCGGCGTGCGGTTCACCGACGCGGACGGCGCCGTGCAGGGTGCCATGGCGTACACGCTCGCCGAGCTTCCGGGGGTGTTCCGCTCGGAGCTGCGCATCCGCTCGATCATCACGACCTCCGACGAGGCGCTGCGCGAGATCTGGCGGTTCGTCGTGCAGCACGACCTGGTCACCAGGGCGCGCGTCGACTTGCGGCCCGTCGACGACCCGCTGCCCTGGCTGGTCTCAGACCAGCGTGCGGTCACGGCCGAGGTGCACGACCACGGCTGGCTGCGGGTGCTCGACGTCGACGCGGCCCTCACCGCGCGCACCTACAGCGCACCGCTCGACATCGTGCTCCGCGTCGACGACCCGCTCGGGTTCGCCGCCGGCGACTGGCGGGTCACCGTCGACGAGCGCGGCCGCTGCCGGATCACAGCGACCTCCGACTCCCCGGAGGTGACGCTCGGTGTCGTCGAGCTGTCGGCGATCTATGCCGGGGGAGTTCCGGCCGCGCAGCTCGCCGCCGCCGGGCGCATCCACGGTGATGCCGACGCGGTGAGCGCGCTCTCCCGCGCCTTCCTGACCACCCCGTCGCCCGTCCTCGGCATCTGGTACTGACTCGGCATCCGGTACCGACCGGCGACCGCTCACGCGAAAGGCCGCCGCCCTCCGAGGAGGGCGGCGGCCTTTCGCATCCGCTCGAGCGTCAGTCGAGCGCCAGCGCGGTCTTCAGCAGAGCGACCTGCTCGGCCGCGTGCACCTTCGACGAGCCGGTCGCCGGCGACGCCGCAGCCGGACGCGTCACCGCGTGGAACTGCCGGGGGCCGGGCACCGCGGCGAACTCCAGCGCGAGGAGCGGCCACGCGCCCTGGTTCTCGGGCTCGTCCTGCACCCACACCAGCTCGGCGTTCGGGTACGAGTCGGTGATCGCCTTCAGCTCGTCGATCGGCGTGGGGTACAGCTGCTCCACACGCACCAGCGCGATCTCGGGGTTCGGGTTCTTCTCGAGCTCGCTGCGCAGATCCCAGTGGATCTTTCCGGAATGCACGAGCACACGCTTCACGGCGCCGCGGTCGAGATCGCGGTCGTCGTCGATGACCGGCTCGAACCGACCCTGGGTGAATTCCTCGACCGGGCTGGTCGCGCCGCGCAGACGCAGCATCGCCTTCGGGGTGAAGACGATCAGCGGCTTGCGCGGGCGGGCGTAGGCCTGACGCCGCAGCAGGTGGAAGTACGACGCGGGCGTCGACGGACGCGCGACGAGCATGTTGTCCTGCGCGCACAGCTGCAGGAAGCGCTCGATGCGTGCCGAGGAGTGATCGGGCCCCTGGCCCTCGTAGCCGTGCGGCAGCAGCAGCACCACACCGGAGTGCTGGCCCCACTTCTGCTCGGCGGAGGACACGTACTCGTCGATGACGGCCTGGGCGGTGTTGGCGAAGTCGCCGAACTGCGCCTCCCACAGCACCAGCGCCTCGGTGTTCTCGACCGAGTAGCCGTACTCGAAGCCGAGGGCCGCGTACTCGCTGAGCAGCGAGTCGTACACGAAGAAGCGGCCCTGGTTCTCGGAGAGGTTCGCCAGCGGCAGCCACTCCTGGCCGTTCGCGCGGTCGTGCAGCACCGCGTGACGCTGCACGAACGTGCCGCGGCGCGAGTCCTGGCCGGCCAGGCGCACGGGGGTGCCCTCGACCAGCAGCGAGCCGAAGGCGAGCAGCTCGCCGAAGCCCCAGTCGATGCCGCCTTCGCGGCTCATCTTCACGCGCTTGTCGAGCTGCTGCTGCAGCTTCGAGTGCACCGTGAAGCCGTCGGGCTTGTTCGCGTGGGCGTCTCCGATGAGGTGGACCACCTCGAGCGGCACACCCGTGACCTCCGGGGCGCCGATCTGGTCGTCGACCTGGCTGAGCTCCGGCGCGATCGGAGTCGCACCGGTCTCGGCCGCGTGCGTCTCGGCGAAAGCGATCTCCAGACGGTTCTGGAAGTCGGCCTTGGCCTGCTCGTACTCCTCTTCGGTGATGTCGCCGCGGCCGACCAGGCCATCGGTGTACAGCTTGCGCACCGAGCGCTTCGCCTCGATCAGCTCGGTCATCAGCGGCTGGGTCATCGAGGGGTCATCGCCCTCGTTGTGACCGCGGCGTCGGTAGCAGACCAGATCGATGACGACATCGCGGTGGAAGCGCTCGCGGTACTCGAACGCCAGCCGCGCGACGTGGATGACCGACTCGGGGTCGTCGCCGTTCACATGGAACACCGGTGCCTGGACGGTCTTCGCCACGTCGGTGGCGTACACCGACGTGCGCGAGTCCGTCGGCAGCGTCGTGAAGCCCACCTGGTTGTTGACGACGACGTGCACGGTGCCGCCGGTGCGGTATCCGCGCAGCTGCGACATCTGCAGCGTCTCGACCACCACGCCCTGGCCGGCGAAGGCCGCGTCGCCGTGCACGAGGATCGGCAGCCAGGCGAAGGTGCCGATCGGCTTGCGGTCCTGCTTGGCACGGACGATGCCCTCGAGCACGCCGTCGACGGTCTCGAGGTGCGAGGGGTTGGCGGCGAGGTAGACGGGCAGCTCAGCGCCGTCCTCGGCGACGAACGTCCCCTCGGTCCCGAGGTGGTACTTGACATCGCCCGAGCCGCGCTGGTTGCCGGGGGTCAGCGACCCTTCGAACTCGCGGAACACCTGACCGTAGGTCTTGCCGGCGATGTTGGTCAGCACGTTGAGGCGGCCGCGGTGCGCCATGCCGATCGCCGCGCCGTCCAGGCCGGCGTTCGCCGCGCCCTGCAGCACCTCGTCGAGCAGCGGGATGAGGGACTCGCCGCCCTCGAGCGAGAAGCGCTTCTGCCCGACGAACTTCGTCTGCAGGAACGTCTCGAACGCCTCGGCCTCGTTGAGCTTGCGCAGCACGCGCAGCTGCTCGTCGTGGTTGGGCTTGACGTACTTGACCTCGAGCTTCTCCTGGAACCACCGGCGCTGCTCGGGGTCCTGGATGTGCATGTACTCGATGCCGAGGGTGCGGCAGTACGAGTCGCGCAGCACGCCGAGGATGTCGCGCAGCTTCATCACGCGCCGTCCGCCGAAGCCGCCGGTCACGAACTCGCGGTCGAGGTCCCAGAAGGTGAGCCCGTGGCTCTCGATCTCGAGGTCGGGGTGCGAGCGCTGCACGTACTCGAGCGGGTCGATGTCCGCCATCAGGTGCCCGCGCACCCGGTACGAGTTGATGAGCTCCTGCACGCGTGACTGCTTGTCGACGCGCTCGGCCAGGTCCACTGCGATGTCGGCGTTCCAGCGGATCGGCTGGTAGGGGATGCGCAGTGAGGCGAAGATGTCCTCGTAGAAGCTGCGCTCGCCGATCAGCAGCTCGTGCACCTTCTTGAGGAACTCGCCCGATCCGGCGCCCTGGATCACGCGGTGATCGTAGGTGCTGGTGAGGGTGATGGTCTTGCCGATGCCCAGCTCGGTGAGCGTGCGCGGGCTCGAGCCCTGGAACTCGGCCGGGTAGTCGAGGGCGCCGGCGCCGATGATGCAGCCCTGGCCCTTCATCAGACGGGGCACGGAGTGCACGGTCCCGATGCCACCGGGGTTGGTCAGCGAGACCGTGGTGCCGGCGAAGTCGGCCGCGGTGAGCTTGTTCGCGCGCGCCCGGGCGATGATGTCCTCGTAGGCCGAGAGGTACTCGCCGAAGGTCATGGTGTCAGCGCGCTTGATGCTCGGCACGAGCAGGGCGCGCGAGCCGTCGGGCTTGGGGACGTCGACGGCGATGCCCAGGTTGACATGCGCCGGCGCGACGACCGACGGCTTGCCGTCGACCTCGGCGTAGAACACGTTCTGGCTCGGGAAGTCCTTGAGCGTGCGGATCAGCGCCCAGCCGATGAGGTGGGTGAAGCTGACCTTGCCGCCGCGGGTGCGTGCCATGTGGTTGTTGATGACGATGCGGTTGTCGATCATCAGCTTCGCGGGGATCGTGCGCACGCTCGTCGCGGTCGGCACCGTCAGCGACTGATCCATGTTCGCTGCGAGGGTCTTCGGCATGCCGCGCAGCGGCGTGACGCGCTCCTCCTCGGCGGGCGCTTCGTCCTTCGCCTCGCGCTTGGGTGCCTGCGCGGGAATCGGCGCCTGCTTGGCGGGCTTGGCCGTCGTGCGGGCCACCGGCTGCGCGCCGATCACGGGAATGGGGGCGGTGACAGGGTGCGCGGGTTCCGCCGACGTCGCCGGCGCACCGCCGGCGGGCTGATCCGCGGCATCCGGCGTGTACTGCTCGAGGATCGGCCACCACTCCTTGTCGACCGAGTTGCGGTCCTTCTGGAACTGCTCGTAGAGCTCATCCACGAGCCAGGAGTTGGCTCCGAACCCCCCGT
>NZ_DAMDLU010000072.1:0-14033 GCF_032084865.1 Microbacterium sp. | reverse complement strand
TGCCGCCGTGACGCTGGTGCTCGTGCGCCCTCGCTCGCGGTGGCTGCGTCTCGCGGCGGCCGCCGTGGTCGTGGTCGCGGTGGCCGCCTCGATCGCACGGATGCTGTTGAGCGGGCCGCTCGCATCGATGACCACGCCCGGGGCGTGGGCGATCGCCGCCTGCGACATCGGGCAGGGCGATGCGGTGCTCGTCCGATCGGAATCGCAGACCGCCCTCGTCGACACGGGACCGGATGCCGACGCCCTCGCCGACTGCCTCGCGCAGACCGGCATCGACCGCATCGACCTGCTCGTGCTGACCCATTTCGACCTCGACCACGTGGGAGCGGCGAGCACGCTCACCGGCCGGGTCGGCACCGTGCTGCACGGACCCGTCGCCGAACCGGACGATCAGCGGATCCTCGATGAGCTGCAGGCCGGTGGCGCTGTTCTGCGCGATGGATCGGCGGGCACGCACGGGTCGCTGGGATCGGCGGAGTGGCGCGTGGTCTGGCCGCCGCCGGACTCGGCGGCCTTCCCCAGCGGCAACGACGCGAGCATCGTCGTCGACATCGCCGGTGGGGAAGTGCCCCGGATGCTCATGCTCGGCGACCTCTCGGCTGCTCCGCAGCGTCAGCTGCTCTCGAGCGGCCGTGTTCGCGGAGAGTACGCGGTGGTCAAGGTCGCGCATCACGGCAGCCGTGATCAGGAGCCGGCGCTGTACGCGCAGATCGCCGCACCGGCGGCGCTGGTCAGCGTGGGGGCGGACAACGACTACGGGCATCCGCGCACGGAGACGCTGGCGCTCCTCGAGGCCGCGGGTTCTCGCGCGCTGCGCACCGATCAGCGCGGCCTCGTGCTGCTCGGCCAGCAGGACGGCCGGCTCGTGGTGTGGACCGAGCGCCAGGAGTGAAGGTCGGCACCCGCCGGTAGGCTGAGAGCATGGCAGCTCCTCGTTCTTCGGCACGCAGCACGGCCGCGAAGGGCGCCAAGGTTCCGCAGGTCTCCTGGCGTGAGCCGCGTCCGGCGCCGATCGTGCTCGTGTCCGGCCCCGAGGAGGTGCTCGCCGAGCGCGCGATCGCCGGCGTGCGCGACTACCTGCGCGCCGAGGATCCGGCGCTCGAGGTCAGCGACATCCGTGCCGACGACTACGCCGCGGGCACCCTGCTCACGCTCACGTCGCCGTCGCTGTTCGGCGAGCCCCGGCTCGTGCGCGTGGCGGGCGTCGAGAAGTGCACCGACGCGTTCCTGCAGGAGGCCGTGCGCTACCTCGAGGCGCCGCAGGACGGCGCGACCGTGATCCTGCGGCACACCGGTGCCACGGTGCGCGGCAAGAAGCTGCTCGACGCCGTGCGCGCGGGCACCGGCGGTGGCATCGAGATCCCGTGCGCCGCCGTGAAGCGCGACTCCGACCGCGTCGACTTCGCCGCAGGCGAGTTCAAGGCGGTGAAGAAGCGCATCCAGCCCACCGCTCTGCGCGCGCTCGTCTCGGCGTTCGCCGACGATCTCACCGAGCTGGCGGCCGCCTGCCAGCAGCTGATCGGTGACGTCGAGGGCGACATCACCGACGACATCGTCACGAAGTACTACGGCGGCCGGGTCGAGGTGTCGGCGTTCGTCGTCGCCGACACGGCCATCGCCGGTCGCTACGGCGACGCCCTCGTCGCGCTGCGCCACGCCCTGGCATCCGGAGCCGACCCCGTGCCGATGGTCGCGGCCTTCGCCATGAAGCTGCGCACCATGGCGCGCGTCGCCGGCCGCCGCGAGCCCAGCCGCCAGCTCGCGCAGCAGCTCGGCATGAAGGACTGGCAGGTCGACCGCGCGCGGAAGGATCTGGCCGGGTGGAACGAGCGCTCCCTCGGCATGGCCATCCAGGCCACCGCCCGTGCCGACGCCGAGGTGAAGGGCGCCGCACGCGACCCGATCTTCGCGCTCGAGCGCATGGTGACCGTCGTCGCCACCCGCGACGCGTTCGCTTCCTGATACAGCAGAAGGCCCGCCCCGCGAACGGGACGGGCCTTCGAAGCATTGGGCCTATCTGGGCCCCTGAGCCTGCCGAAGGGTCAGAGAGCGGCGACCTTCTTGGCGATGGCCGACTTGCGGTTCTTCGCCTGGTTCTTGTGCACGACACCCTTGCTGACGGCCTTGTCGAGCTTCACGGACGCGAGCTTGAGGGCGCCCTCTGCGGCCTCCTTGTCGCCGGAGGCGACGGCCTCGCGGGTCTTGCGGACCAGCGTCTTCAGCTCGCTCTTGACGGCGCGGTTGCGCTCCTGAGCCTTCAGGTTGGTCTTGTTGCGCTTGATCTGCGACTTGATGTTTGCCACGTGTGGACACTTTCTGTCTGGATGGATTCGGTGTGCTGCCGACGGTAGAGGGACGCCGCGCAGCGGTCGTGAGGGACGAACCCACACGCAAGCCAAGAGTCAATGCTACCAGCACTGACCCGGTGGTGCAGAATCAGGACCATGATGTCGACGCCACCGCAGCGGGTCGGGGCGCGATGGATGACTCTGTTCACCCTCGCGTGGCTCGCCATCTGGATGGTGCAGCTGACGCCGGTGCAGTACCTGCTGCCGCTGCAGCTCGACCAGAGCGACGAGAACTGGACTGCCGGCGTGGTGTCGGCCGGCATCGTCCTCGGCGTCGGCGGGCTGGCCGGCGTCGTCGCGGCGCCCGCGATCGGTGCCGTCTCCGACCGGTCGCGCTCACCCTGGGGCAGACGTCGTCCCTGGGCGGTGGCGGGCGTCTGGCTCGCCGCGGTCTGCCTCGCCCTGACCGGCCTCGCACAGGGAGCGTGGGCGGTGGGCGCATGCTGGGTCGGGGTGTCGGTCGGGGTGGCGGTGGCATCCGCCGCCTTCACCGCTCTGATCGCCGACCAGCTGCCCCCGCACCAGCGCGGAGCCGCGTCCTCCGCGATCGGATCGAGCCAGGCCGTCAGCATCGTGATCGGCGTCGGGCTGATGGTGCTGCTGGGGCTGAGTATCGCCGCCGAATACCTTCTGCTGGCCGGCATCGTCGCTGTGTTCGGGACCGCGGCCGCGCTGCTGCTGCCGGACCCGCCCCCTGGTCCTGCAGAGCCCTCAGCCAGGGACCGCGTCAGGTTCGATTCCCTGCGCGATCGCGACTTCGGGTGGATGCTCGGCGGCCGCCTCATCGCGAACGTCGGCAACGCGCTCGGCACGGCGCTGCTCTTCTTCTACCTGCGGCACGGGCTCGGCCAGCCGAAGGGCGAAGCCGACGACAACCTGCTGCTGCTGATCGTGATCTACACCGTGTTCGTCGTCATCGCCTCCGTGATCGCCGGCATCGTGTCGGATCGCACCGGACGCCGTCGCGGGCTGACCGCTCTGTCGGCGATGGTGCAGGCGCTGTCGGGCGTCCTGCTCGTCGTCGCGCCGAGCTTCGAGACGACCCTGTTCGCCGCCGCGCTGATGGGACTCGGCTACGGCGGGTTCTCGACGGTGGGGCTCGCCTTCGCGACCGATCTGCTGCCCGACGAGCGCGATCACGCCCGCGACCTCGGCATCGTCAACGTCGCCGCCGCGCTCGGCCAGCTGAGCGGTCCGCTGCTGGGTGCGCTCTTCGTCGTGCTCTCCGGCGGGTTCTGGCTGGTGTTCCTCATGGCGGCCGTGCTCTCGGTCGCCGGCGGCGTCATGACCGGGATCGCACGACAGCGAGCGCCAGTCGCAGCACGGCGTTGAACACCGTCGGGCGCATCGCCGTCACCAGGTGCGTGGCGTGGGGTACGACGATCAGCTCGGCGTGCGGGGCGAGACGCTGGAACAGTGCCTCGTTCACCCGCAGCTGGTCGAACTGCCCGTTCACGAACCACAGCGGCACGCGGATGCGCGGAAGTGCGGCCTCGAGATCGAGCACCGCAAGGCTGCTCAACGCCGAGTCCTGCGCGTCGAAGGCGTACCCGCCGGCAGCGAAGTCGGCGCGGGTGTCGACCGGCAGGGTCGCGGCCAGCACCCGATCGGTGAGCCACTGACCTCGCCCGGGCAGCGTGTTCATCGCTCCGGCCAGCACGCGGTAGGCCCGCAGCGCCGTGCCGCGGGGAAGAGCCGTGCACGAGACCGCGACGACGCCCGCGACCGGCGGCGTGTCCTCGCCGCCGGCGTAGGCGAGAGAGAGCAGCCCGCCCATCGAATGACCCACGAGCAGCACGGGGCCGTGCTCGGCCGTGGCGCGCACCGCGGAATCGATCGTGTGCAGCGCCTCGTGCAGGGTGAAGTCCTCATCCATCCGCGTGCCGTGCGCGGGAAGGTCGACCGCGGTCGCCGGGACGCCGTTCTCGGCAAGCCAGGAGAGCTGCGAACGCCACATCGTCGCCGACGTGCGGATGCCGTGCACGAGGACGACCTGGACGCTCACCCCATCAGCATATGAAGAAAGCGGGGCCGGTGGATGAACCACCGGCCCCGCTCCTGCCGTGCTGTGCTTACTTCTCCCAGCCGACGTTCTCGACGGGCTGGATGCCGAAGCCGTCCAAGCCGACGTAGGGCTCGGGGGTGAGGTTGGCCAGGCCGGTCTTCACGGCCGAGATGGTAGGGCCGTTGTAGAGCGGGATCAGGCCCCAGCCCTTGAGCAGCTCGGGCTCGAGCTTCATCGCGGCGGCGATCTGGTCGTCGCCGTCCGTGATCTTCTCGACCTCGTGGATCTTCTCGTCGGTCTCGTCGCTCCAGACGCCCGAAAGGTTCAGGCCCTGGTCAGCGCCGTAGATCTGGAAGAAGTCACCGACACCGTAGGGGTCGGACGAGGTGAAGCGCAGGCTCGCGATGTCCCAGTTCTTGCCGTTGTAGTCCTCGGCGAACTTGTTGGAGGGACGCACATCGATCTTGACCTCGATGCCGATCTCCTTCTCGGACTTCTGCAGTGACTGAGCGAGAGCCGCCTGGGTCGGGTCGTCGCTGAAGATCGGGTACGTGACCGAGAGCTTCACGCCGTCCTTCTCGCGAATGCCGTCAGAGCCCTTCTCCCATCCGGCCTCGTCGAGGAGCTTGTTCGCGCCCTCCGGGTCGTGCTTCCAGCCCGCCTTCTCGAGCGAGTTGCTGTAGCCCGGCTGGAACGGGTACATCACGAAGGAGCCGGCGTCGGCCTCTTCGTAATCCAGGCCGTTCCACGCGATCTTCTTCTGCTGCTCGATGTTGACGGCCTTGAAGAAGGCCTCACGGACCTTGACGTCCTCGAACTGCGGCTTCTCTGCGTCGACCTCGAGCAGCGTGTTCGCCGTCTGCGTGGCGCGGTGGATCGTGATGTCCTTCATGTCGGACACCTGTGCGAGGCGGTCCTTGGTGTTCACGCCCACCTGGTCGATCTGACCGTTCTTGAAGGCGTTGATCGAGGCCTGAGAGTCCATGCCCTGGAAGGTCACCTTGTCGAGGAGCGGCTTGTCGCCCCACCACTCGGGGTTCGGCTTGAAGGAGATGAAGTCGGTGTTCGCGTCGAAGCTGTCGATCGTGAACGGACCTGCACCCCACTCGGCGTGCGGGTTGTCGATGAACGCCGTGTTGAACAGATCAGGCGTGTTGATCGCCGGGTGCAGCAGGATGGTGAAGGCCTTGGCGATCCACGGGTACTCTCCGTCGTAGGTGACGACGGCGGTCTTGGCGGTGTCGCCCATCTCGACGGACTTGACCTCCTTGTAGCCGCTGGTCGCGTTGGGCACGAAGCCGTCCTCGTCGGAGCGGTTCGCCTTCCACGTGGCGTCGATGGCGGTCCAGTCCATGTCGGTGCCGTCGTTCCAGTGGGCGTCCTTGTTGAACGTGAAGGTGATGACGGTGTTGCCGTCCTTCACCTCCGCCTTCCACTCGTCGAGGTACGCGTCGTTCTTGTACGGCGTGCCGTCGTCCTTGAACAGGATGAGCTGCGGCATGTACCAGGCGGCGACGCGCGCGGTGTCGGCGCTGGCGTCGCCGTTGAACTGGTTGAGCTGCTCGGGGATCTCGTTGATCGGGAAGTTGACGACGCCGCCCTCCTTGAGATTCTCACGAGGCTGCGGGTTGTAGTCCGCGAAATTAGTGGTGACCTTCTCGCCGCCGTTGTCGCCGCCGGTGGTCCCGGAATCGGCCGCGCACCCGCTCAGAGCGAGTGCGAAAGCGCCGGTGAGTGCCAGCGCTCCCATCAGCTTGTGCTGCTTCATGGTGCTCCTTTCGCCTTTCGGCGTGTCAATAAGGGAGGTTAGTTCGCGCTGCGAGAGGGGGACGCGGCCGCGAGTGAATCTCGACTAACTGTTATCGGACGGTGACCCGATGGCGTGCTCGGCCGGAGCGGACGCCATCTGCGGATCACACCGTGGCCGGCCGGGTGCTCATGGTCTCGGAATCGAAGACCACGCGCTGCCGGGTGCGCTCGATGTCGGGATCCGGTACGGGGATCGCCGACAGCAGCGCCTGCGTGTACGGGTGCCGGGGGTTCTCGAACACCTCGTCGACATCGCCGTGCTCGACGAACTCGCCGAGGTACATCACGGCCACGCGGTCGGCGATGTGGCGGACGACCGACAGGTCGTGCGCGACGAACAGGTACGACAGGCCCAGCTTGACCTTGAGCTCGTCAAGAAGGTTGATCACCCCCGCCTGGATCGACACGTCGAGCGCCGAGACCGGTTCGTCGAGCACGACGATCTTCGGGTTGGTCGACAGCGCGCGGGCGATGCCGATGCGCTGACGCTGCCCGCCGGAGAAGGCACCGGGGAAGCGGTCGCGGTGCGCAGGGTTCAGACCGACCAGGTCCATCAGCTCCTGGACGCGCGCCTGCGTCTCCTCCTTGGAGGTGCCGATGGCTCGCAGCGGTTCGGCGATGATGTCCGAGACCGTCATCCGAGGGTCGAGCGCGCCCATCGGGTCCTGGAACACGATCTGGATGTCGCGTCGCAGCTGACGCTCGACCTTCCGATCGTGCAGCTCGTTGACGCTGGTGCCGGCGATGATGATGTCGCCGTCGGCCTGCTTCTCGAAGTCCATGATCTGCAGGAGGGTGGTGGTCTTGCCGGAGCCCGACTCGCCGACGATGGCCATCGTCTCACCCTCGCGCACGTCGAAACTGATGCCCTTGACGGCGTGCACCTCGCCCACCTTGCGCTTGAACAGCGCGCCCTTGAGCAGCGGGAAGGTCTTGACCATGTTGCGCACCTCGAGCGTGACGGGACGCTCCTCGCGCGGCCTGCGGGTCAGCTCGCTCTCGGGGATGACCGGCGGCGGATACACCGGCAGACCGCCGATGAGCCCGTCCGAGTCGATCTGATCGGCGCGGATGCACGCGGCGAGATGCGATGGGTCGCCATCGACCGGCGCGAGATCAGGCTCGCGAGTCAGGCACGCCTCCACCGCGATCGGGCAGCGGGACGCGAACGGGCAGGCATCCGGCAGATCGATCAGCAGCGGTGGATTGCCCTTGATCGGGATCAACGGCTGCTTCTCGGCCTTGTCGACTCGAGGGATGGCCCCGAGCAGGCCGATCGAGTACGGCATCCGGGTGTTGTGGAACAGCTCGTGCGCACCGGCATGCTCGACGGGTTTGCCCGCATACATCACCATGACGTCGTCCGCGGTGCGCGCGACCACGCCCATGTCGTGCGTGATCATGATCACTGCGGCGCCGGTCTCGTCCTGCGCCTTCTCGATCAGGTCGAGGATCTGCGCCTGGATGGTCACGTCCAGGGCGGTGGTCGGCTCGTCGCAGATGATCAGGCGCGGGTTGTTGGCCATCGCGATGGCGATCACGACTCGCTGACGCATACCGCCCGAGAACTCGTGCGGGAACGACCTCATCCGACGCTCGGGGCTGCTGATGCCCACCACGGTGAGCAGCTCGAGTGACCGGTCCCAGGCCTCCTGCTTGGAGAGCCCGCGGTGCACGGTCAGCGCCTCGATCAGCTGGTCGCCGACGGTGAAGACGGGCGTCAGCGAGGTGAGCGGGTCCTGGAAGACCATCGCCATGCCGTTGCCGCGGATCATCGACATCTGCTTGTCGCTCTTGCCGAGCAGCTCCTGGCCCTCGAACTGGATGGAGCCGGTCACCTTCGCGTTCTCGTCGAGCAGGCCCATGATCGCCAGCGACGTGACGGACTTGCCCGACCCGGACTCGCCCACGATGCCGAGCGTCTTGCCGGCCTCGAGGTCGAAGGAGACGCCGCGGACGGCGTCGACGCGGCCGGCCTCGGAGGCGAAGCTGACCTTGAGGTCGCGGACGGAGAGGACGGTCTTCGAGGTGGGGATGCTCATGCGCGGCCTCCTGCCGCCGAGGTGGGATCGAGGGCGTCGCGCAGGCCGTCGGCGACGAGGGCCATGGACACGGTGAGAAGCGTCAGGGCGAGCGCCGGGAAGTAGAACAGCCACGGGGCGCTCGTGACACTCGCGGCACCGGTGCCGATCAGGGAGCCGAGCGAGACGTCGGGCAGCTTCACGCCGAAGCCGATGAACGACAGACCGGTCTCGGTCATCACCGCCCCCACCACGCCCAGAGTGAAGTTGATCACCAGGAGCGAGCCGATGTTCGGGATGAGGTGGCGCAGCACGATGCGCATGCCGGGCACGCCCATGTAGCGTGCGGCGTCGATGTACTCGCGCTCACGCAGCGACAGTGCCAGCGTCCAGATGACGCGGGCGGGGAAGAACCAGCTGACGAAGATCATCGCGAGGGAGATCACGCGCCAGTCGCCGCCTGCGCTGTTGGAGATCAGCGACAGGATCAGGAACGTCGGCACCACCATGAGGAAGTGGATGAGGAGCAGGGTGAACTGCTCGATGCGACCGCGGAAGTACGCCGCCGCCGTGCCGACGATGGCCGAGAGGGCGGTCACGCCGACGGAGACCGTGACGGCGATCATCAGCGAGCGCTGCAGACCGACCGCGGTCTGCGTCCAGGTGTCGTTGCCGCCGGTGCTGGTGCCGAACCAGTGCTCCGCCGAGGGGCCGGTGCTGAGGTTCAGGAAGTCCTGGTCGTCGATCGCGTACGGCGACGTGAGCGGTACGACGATGGAGTAGATCACCATCAGGATGAAGATGATCACCCCGGCCACGGCCGGCTTGTTGCGCATGAACCGACGCGTGTACAGCGTCCACTTGCTGAGCTGCTTGGCGGAGATCCGCTCGGCAGTCGTGTCAGGACCGACGGGCGGCTGAACCTCGGGGTCGATCATTTCGGTGCTCATGTCAGCTCACCCTCACTCGCGGGTCGAGGACCACGACGGCGATGTCCGCGAGCAGTGCGCCGATGGCTGTCAGCACGGCGCCGAAGGCGGCGACGGCGACCACGCCGTGCACGTCGTTTCCGTTGATGGTGGTCAGGAAGTAGCGGCCCATGCCCTGCCAGGCGAAGATCGTCTCGGTCAGGATGGCGCCGGTGAAGATCGCCGGGATGGAGAAGGCGACCTGGGTGGCCACCGGGATGAGCGAGGTGCGCAGCGCGTGCCGGCGGATCGCCTGCTGCTTGGTGAGGCCCTTCGCGCGCGCCGTGCGGACGTAGTCGGCGGAGATGTTGTCCAGCAGCAGCGTGCGCTGCAGGAAGTGATACTGCGCGTAGCCGATGATGACCAGGGCGATCGTCGGCAGGATCAGATGCTGCAGTGCGTCGATGATGACCGGGAAGAACCCGGTCACACCTTCTGACGAGGACCCCGTCACGTAGAAGACGCGGGTGCCGACCCAGTTGTTGAAGTTGATGGCGAGGATCACCACCGCGAGGCCGGCGACGATGATGTTCACGTTCATCGTGACGATCGAGATGCCCTGCCAGATCCGGTCGCCCAGCTTGTACTGGCGGGATGCCGTGTAGACGCCGATCCAGATGCCGAGCAGCGTGGCGATGATCGTCGCGCCGAGAACCAGCTCGGCGCTCACCCACATCCGGAACCCGACCTGCTCGTTCACCGATCCGCCCGTGGGGCTCATGCCCCAGTCCCAGCGCAGGATGATGCCCGTGAGCCAGGTCCACCACCGCTCGATCAGCGGGACGCTCGCGTCGAGGTTGCGCGGTTGGAGCAGATTCTCGATCTGCTCCGCGTTGAGGGGCGGCTTGCGGCCGACGTAGTTGCTTCGCGGATCGAGGAATGACCAGGCAAGGAAGTAGGTGACATTCGTCGCGACCACGATCATGAGCAGCCAGCCGAGTGTCCGGCGCACGAGATACTTGATCAAAGTGGAGGGTCTTTCTCTTCTACAGCCGTGCCCGGGATCTCCGACGCGACGCTGAGTCGGGATGACGTTCTGGGTCATTCCACTTCAAGCCTACGTCGACACCGGCAGGACGGCCGTGACGGAGTCGTATAGCCGACGGGATCCAGTCTCACCGGATCGCCTCGGGCAACTTCGCGAGACTATCACCGGTGCGCAGGAATGGGGGATTGAGCCTGCGGAACGTAGACTTGTCAGAACCCTCTCGGACGCACCAAGGACCACATGTCACCCCGCGCTCTCACCCCGCTGTCTCCGGCAGCGACGCCCGCCACGCAGATCCGCAACTTCTGCATCATCGCCCACATCGATCATGGCAAGTCGACGCTGGCCGATCGGATGCTGCAGGTCACCGGCTCGGTGGCGGATCGCGACATGCGCGCCCAGTACCTCGACCGCATGGACATCGAGCGCGAGCGCGGCATCACGATCAAGAGCCAGGCGGTGCGGATGCCCTGGGCCCTTCGACAGGCTCAGGGACCCAGCGAAGAGGTCTTCGCGCTCAACATGATCGACACCCCGGGACACGTGGACTTCACCTACGAGGTGTCCCGCTCCCTCGCCGCCTGCGAGGGAGCGATCCTGCTCGTCGACGCCGCGCAGGGCATCGAGGCGCAGACCCTCGCCAACCTGTACCTGGCGCTCGAGAACGACCTGCACATCATCCCCGTGCTCAACAAGATCGACCTTCCGGCCGCCGACCCCGAGAAGTTCGCGAAGGAGCTCGCCGACCTGATCGGCGGCAGGCCCGAGGACGTGCTGCGCGTCTCGGGCAAGACGGGCGTCGGCGTCGAGGAGCTGCTGGACCGCATCGTGCGGGACATCCCTGCTCCGGTCGGCGATCCGGATGCCCCGGCGCGCGCGATGATCTTCGACTCGGTGTACGACTCGTACCGCGGCGTCGTGACCTACGTGCGCATGGTCGACGGCAAGCTGAACCCGCGCGAGCGCATCCAGATGATGTCGACCAGGGCGATGCACGATCTGCTCGAGATCGGGGTGTCCAGCCCCGAGCCGATCCCGTCGAAGGGACTCGGCGTCGGCGAGGTCGGCTACCTCATCACCGGAGTGAAGGACGTGCGCCAGTCGAAGGTGGGCGACACGGTCACCACCGCCCGGGGAGCCGCCACCGAGGCGCTCGCCGGCTACACCGACCCGAAGCCGATGGTTTTCTCGGGCGTCTACCCGATCGACGGCAGCGACTACGCCGAGCTGCGTGAGGCGCTCGACAAGCTCAAGCTGTCGGACGCGTCGCTGCAGTACGAGCCCGAGACCTCCGTCGCGCTCGGCTTCGGCTTCCGCTGCGGGTTCCTCGGGCTGCTGCACCTCGAGATCATCACCGAACGGCTCTCGCGGGAGTTCGGACTCGACCTCATCACCACCGCTCCCAGCGTGATCTACGAAGTCATCACCGACACCGGCGAGACGGTCATCGTCACCAACCCGAGCGAGTACCCCGACGGCCGTGTCGCCTCGGTGTCGGAGCCCATGGTGAAGACCGCGATCCTGCTGCCGAAGGACTACGTCGGCACGGTCATGGAACTCTGCCAGTCGCGACGCGGCGCGCTGCTGGGCATGGAGTACTTCTCCGAGGAGCGCGTCGAGCTGCGCTACCGCATGCCGCTCGGCGAGATCGTGTTCGACTTCTTCGACCAGCTGAAGTCCAAGACGCAGGGCTACGCGAGCCTGGACTACGAGCCGGACGGACAGCAGGAGGGCGACCTGGTCAAGGTCGACGTGCTGCTGCAGGGCGACAAGGTCGACGCGTTCAGCGCGATCGTGCACCGCGAGAAGGCGTACGCCTACGGCACGATGATGGCCGAGCGCCTGCGCAAGCTCATCCCTCGCCAGAACTTCGAGGTGCCCATCCAGGCGGCGATCGGCGCGCGCATCATCGCGCGCGAGACCATCCGCGCCCTCCGCAAGGACGTGCTCGCCAAGTGCTACGGCGGTGACATCAGCCGCAAGCGCAAGCTGCTCGAGAAGCAGAAGGAGGGCAAGAAGCGCATGAAGATGGTCGGTCGCGTCGAGGTGCCCCAGGAGGCGTTCATCGCCGCGCTCTCGGGTGACGTCGAGGGCAAGGAAAAGAAGTAGGTCGCTCTGGACGCGGTGTCGTTCGGAGACTGTTCAGACAGGTCGCTTAGGCTGGAGATCATGCGTCGGGGGACTTTCCGAGAAGGCACGGTGGACTATGCCGCGGTGGGTGCGACCCACGCACCCGATCTCATGCAGTACCCGCCCGAGCGCAGTATTCCGGCCGAGGCATCCTGGCGTCTCGGCAGCGGCGAAGACCGCTTCCGCACCGCCGGTGAATCGCTGCTGTCGTGGACGGCGCAGCGCGCCGCGGGACTCGAGCTGCGCGATGTGCGTCCGGCGGCCGGCTCCGCCTACACCGGGGTCAGCTTCGACGCCGAGGGCGCGCCCATCGCGCCGAACCGCACCCAGGTCGAACAGCGTTTCGCCGCCGACGGGATGCCGTTCGTCGCGCCGGGGATGACCCTGCAGCTGCACGGCCGTGTCAAGGGCATGAGAGCGGATGCCGAACTGCGCGTGATCTCGGTGACGGAAGAGCGTCGCCGCATCGGCTTCGTGCTCGGCACCGTCGGCGGCTCGGTGGTGAGCGGTGAGGAGTCGTTCGACATCGAATGGCGCGAGGACACCGACGAGGTGTGGTTCACCGTGCGGGCGTTCGATGCTCCGGTGGCCCTGCTGTACCGGCTTCCCGGCATGGTGCGTCGTCGCCGGCGCGAGCTGTTCGCCCTCTACCTGCGCGCCATCTCGCCGTTGTACGCGACCCCGATCTGATGGTGCGCGCACTCTGATGGCACACGCACTCTGATGGCACGGACGCTCTGATGGCTGGGCCTCTTCCGCTGGGGGATCCGGCGCCGGCCGACGGCCGCCTGCCCGTTGACATCGCCGTCGACCCCTCGGTGCCGTTCTCGGCCTACCTGCACGTGCCGTTCTGCCGCGTGCGCTGCGGGTACTGCGACTTCAACACGTACACCGCGACCGAGCTGCGCGGAGCCAAGCAGGACGAGTACGCCGACACGCTGATCCGCGAGATCGCGCTCTCGGCCGCGGTGCTCGGCGAAGCCGGCGGCATCCGGCCTCTCGACACGGTCTTCTTCGGCGGCGGCACGCCGACCCTGCTGCCCGCCGGCGACCTGGCGCGGATGCTCAGCGCGGTGACGTCGGCATTCGGCATCCGGGACGGCGCCGAGGTGAGTGTCGAGGCCAACCCCGACACCGTGACACCCGAGGTGGTGCGGACGCTGGTGGATGCCGGGGTGACCCGCCTCTCCGTCGGAATGCAGTCCGCCGTGCCGCACGTGCTGGCGGCGCTCGACCGCACTCACCGCCCGGAGAACGTCCGCACGGCGGTCGACGCCGCGCGCGATGCCGGCCTCGACGTGAGCGTCGACCTCATCTACGGCGCACCGGGGGAGTCGCTGGACGACTGGGAGCAGTCCCTCGACGCGGCCATCGGCCTCGAGCCCGATCACATCTCGGCCTACGCGCTCATCATCGAGGACGGCACCAAGCTCGCCAGGCAGATACGCCGAGGCGAGGTGCAGGCGCCCGACGACGATCTGCAGGCCGACATGTACGAGTCCGCCGATCGGCGGCTCGGAGCTGCGGGCTTCGAGTGGTACGAGGTGAGCAACTGGGCGCGTCCTTCGACAGGCTCAGGAACCCAGGAGTCAAGGGATCACCGCTCGCGGCACAACATGGCGTACTGGCGCGGCTCGGACTGGTGGGGCTTCGGGCCCGGCGCGCACAGCCACGTCGCGGGCCTGCGCTGGTGGAACGTCAAGCATCCGGCCGCGTACGCGCAGCGGCTCGCCCTCGGCGAGTCGCCCGCAGCGGGCCGCGAGC
>NZ_DAMDLU010000071.1:0-14094 GCF_032084865.1 Microbacterium sp. | reverse complement strand
GCTGCGCGCTCGGCGCGCTCATGGCCGCCTTCCTCGGCGCCGCCCGCCACACCGACGCGGATGCGCTGGACGCAGTGGCCGCGGCGACCCTCGTGTACACGCTCGCGGCCGAGCACGCCGCCCGTGTCGCCGACGGCCCCGGAAGCTTCGCCGTGGGACTGCTCGACGCCCTCGCCGGGATCGACCCGGCCGACATCACCGCCGAGGCACGTGTCGACGAGCAGGGCGCGCTCGTCGAGGAGGACGCAAGATGAACCACGATCTGTCGATTCACCTGGTCACCGATCCAGAGCTGTGCGGCGACCGCGGCGTCGTCGACACCGTCCGCGAGGCCGTCGCGGGCGGGGTGAGCGTCGTCCAGCTGCGCGACAAGAACGCCTCGGATGAATCGGTCGTCGAGCAGCTCGTCGTTCTCAGCGACGTGCTCGCCGGGCGGGCGCTGCTCGTCGTCGACGATCGCGTCGAGGCCGCGCTCGAGGCTCGACGGCGCGGCGCACGAGTCGATGGAGTGCACGTCGGGCAGTCGGACATGCCGGTCGCCGAGGCCCGGCGCCGGCTCGGACCCGACGCCCTGATCGGCCTCACCGCGAACACACCCGCCCACCTCGACGCCGTGCGCGCCCTGCCGAACGGCACCGTCGACTACCTGGGCATCGGAGTGATCCGACCCACCAGCACCAAGGCGAATCACCCGCCCGCTCTCGGAATCGACGGATTGCGCGCGCTCGCCGCCGAGAGCCCGGTGCCGGTCGTCGCGATCGGGGGCATCCGGATCGACGACGCCGCAGCGCTGCGCGAGGCGGGGGCCGCAGGGATCGCGGTCGTCTCCGCCATCTGCGCCGCACCCGATGCCCGCCGGGCGGCGCGGGACTTCCGGCGTCACTGGGCGGCGCGCACCGCCCCGCGTGTGCTCAGCATCGCGGGCAGCGACCCGTCCGGCGGCGCGGGGATCCAGGCCGATCTCAAATCGATCGCCGCGCACGGCGGATACGGGATGGCCGCAGTGACCGCCCTGACCGTGCAGAACACCCGCGGCGTGCACGATGTGCACGTGCCGCCGGCCGCGTTCCTGCGTGCGCAGCTGAACGCCCTCTCGGACGACATCGCGATCGACGCGGTGAAGATCGGGATGCTGGCGGACGCCGAAGTCATCCGTACTGTCGCGGACTGGCTGCAGGCGCACCGCCCCGCGACGGTCGTGCTCGACCCGGTGATGGTCGCCACCAGCGGCGACCGTCTGCTCGACGCGCGGGCCGAGACCGCGCTGCGCGGACTCGCCGCCCTCGCAGACGTGATCACGCCGAATCTCGACGAGCTCGCCGTGCTGGCCGGGCGGGGGATCCGCGGCTGGGACGATGCACTCGACGCCGCGCAGCAGCTGTCGACCGAGACGGGAGCACTCGTGCTCGCGAAGGGCGGTCACCTCGGCGGCCCGACGGCGCCGGACGCCCTCGTCGGGCCCGACGGGGTCATCGTCGCCTTCGACGGGCCCCGCATCGACACGACCAGCACGCACGGCACCGGCTGCTCGCTCTCGTCGGCGCTCGCCGCTCTGCACGCGACAGGGCGGGACTGGCCGGATGCCCTGCGCGAGGCTCGCGCCTGGCTGCGGGAATCGCTGCGAGCGGCCGGCACCCTGCCGGTGGGGCGCGGACACGGACCCGTGAATCACTTCGCCGGACTGTGGCAGCGGGGCGGTCTGGGCACCCGCCCGACAGCTGAGGAGATCGGCGACGACTGGTGGAGCAGCGTCGCCACGGTTCGACAGGACATCGACTCGCTGTCGTTCATCCGCGCGCTCGCCGACGGCTCGCTCGATCGCGAGCGGTTCGTCGTCTACCTCGCGCAGGACGCGCTGTACCTGCGGGAGTACTCCCGGGTGCTCGCGGAGGCTGCCCGTCTGGCGCCCACGTCGGGCGAGCAGGCGTTCTGGGCCGCGTCGGCGCAGGGGTGCATCGTCGGCGAGCTCGAACTGCACGCGTCGTGGCTGACGCCCCGGACCGGCGTCAGCGCGCAGACGTTCGACGCCGAGCCCAGTGCGGTGACCACCGCCTACCTCGACCACCTGCGCGCGGCGGCGTTCTCGGGTGAGTACGCGACCCTGATCGCCGCGGTGCTTCCCTGCTTCTGGCTGTACACCGACCTCGGCACGCGGCTGCATGCGGGGGAGCTCGGCTCGCAGGCGCTCGATCCGCGGCATCCGTACGCGTCGTGGCTGGCGACCTACGCCGACCCCGGCTTCGCGGAGGCGAACGAGCGCGCCATCGGCTTCGTCACCGCCGCGGCGGCGAGTGCCGACGACCGGCTCAGGCAGCGCATGCACCGTGCGTTCGTCGTCTCGTCGGAGCACGAGCGGGCGTTCTTCGACATCCGCTGACGACGGGTCGCCGAGGACGCGGATTTGCGGATGCCGAGCCCTCGGCGATACTGTCGCCGCATGCCCCCGGTCGTACAGCCCTCGCAGACGCTCGTCTTCAGCGTCGCTCCTGTGCGACGACGACGCCGCGACGGCCGCCGACTCTAGGCGACCCCGCGCTCTCCGCCCTTCGACAGGCTCAGGGGCCCATATCGGGCTCAGGACCGCATCGGACTCAGGGGCCGTCTCGGGCCCAGGACCGAAATCGGGCTCAGGGATCCATACGTACTCAGGGATCCAGCTCGGAGAGAGCCGGTGTCGCCGCCCCGGCCCACCCAGCGCTCGCACCCCGCGTCATCGTCGGGGCCGACCGAGCACCGACCGTTAAGGTAGAAGCATGACGTACTCCGTCGCCGTCTCCGGCGCATCCGGCTATGCGGGAGGCGAGATCCTGCGGCTTCTCGCCGCCCATCCCGACATCGAGATCCGCACCGTGACCGCGCACTCCAACGCCGGTCAGCCCCTCATCGATCACCAGCCGCACCTGCGCTCCCTCGCGCATCTGACGCTGCAGGACACCACCCCCGAGATCCTCTCCGGGCACGACGTCGTCTTCCTCGCCCTGCCGCACGGTCAGTCGGGTCAGTACACGGATGCCCTGGGCGACGTGCCCCTCATCATCGACGCCGGCGCCGACCACCGGCTGACCTCGCAGGACGCGTGGGATGCCTTCTACGGCGGTGCCTTCAACGAGCCGTGGGCCTACGGTGTTCCCGAGCTGCGCACCGCCGCCGGCAAGCAGCGCGAGAACCTGCGCGGCGCCCGCCGGATCGCCGCGCCGGGCTGCAACGCCTCCACGGTGAGCCTCAGCCTCGCGCCCGGCGTCGCGGCCGGAGTGATAGACCCGTCCGACATCGTCAGCGTGCTCGCCGTCGGTCCGTCCGGTGCGGGCAAGAGCCTGAAGACCAATCTGCTGGGCAGCGAGATCCTCGGCACGGCGAACCCGTACGCGGTCGGCGGCACGCACCGGCACATCCCCGAGATCCGTCAGGCGCTCGCCGCAACGTCTTCGATCGCGCCCGACGACATCCGCATCTCGTTCACTCCCGTGATCGTGCCGATGGCCAGGGGCATCCTCGCCACCTCCACCGCGCCGATCGCCGCGGGCACCACCGATGCTCAGATCCGCGACGCGTGGCAGAGCTCGTACGGCGATGAGACGTTCGTGCAGCTGCTTCCCGAAGGCCGCTTCCCCCGCACCGCCGACGTCCTCGGCGCGAACACCGCGCTGATGGGCCTCGCCATCGATCGCGCGGCGAACCGGGTGACCGTCGTCACCGCCGTCGACAACCTCGTCAAGGGCACGGCCGGCGCCGCCGTGCAGTCCATGAACATCGCGCTCGGCCTGCCCGAAGGCCGCGCCCTCACCGTGAACGGAGTCGCGCCGTGAGCGTCACCGCCCCCCAGGGATTCGAAGCATCCGGAGTCGCCGCAGGCCTGAAGAGCACCGGCAAGCCCGACGTCGCCGTGGTCGTCAACCGCGGCCCCCGGAAGATCGGCGCCGCCGTCTTCACCACCAACCGGGCCAAGGCGAACCCGATCATCTGGTCGCAGCAGGTCATCGCCGATCGCGTGGTCGAGGCCGTCGTGCTCAACTCCGGGGGAGCCAACTGCTTCACCGGCGCCTTCGGCTTCCAGACCACCCACCTCACCGCTGAGAAGACAGCGGAGCTGCTCGGAGTCAGCGCGGGCGATGTGCTCGTGTGCTCGACCGGCCTCATCGGCACCGGCGACGAGGTGTTCCGCGGAAAGGTGCTCGACGGCGTCGAGCGCGGCGTCGGCGCACTCAGCGCCGACGGCGGCGACGATGCGGCGGCGGCCATCATGACGACCGACAGCGTGCCGAAGACCGCCGTGGTCACCCGCGACGGCTGGACCATCGGCGGCATGGCCAAGGGCGCGGGCATGCTCGCACCGGGGCTCGCGACCATGCTCGTCGTGCTCACCACCGACGCCGACCTCGAGGCATCCGAGGCCGACGCGGCGCTGCGCAGGGCCACCGCCGTCAGCTTCGACCGACTCGACTCGGACGGATGCATGTCGACCAACGACCAGGTCACGCTGCTCGCGAACGCCGCCAGCGGCATCCGTCCCGATCTTGATGAGTTCGCCGCCGCGCTCACCGAGCTGTGCCGCGATCTCGCCGCGCAGCTGCAGGCCGACGCCGAAGGCGCGAGCCACAGCATCGCGGTCGAGGTGAAGAACGCCGTCACCGAGACCGAGGCCGTCGAGGTCGGCCGGTCGGTCGCGCGGAACAACCTGTTCAAAGCGGCGATCTTCGGCAACGACCCGAACTGGGGTCGAGTGCTCGCCGCGATCGGCACCACCTCCGCCCAGTTCGACCCGTACGACGTCGACGTGTCGATGAACGGCGTGCGCGTGTGCACCGCGGGCGGCCCGGATCGCCCCCGCGAGGAGGTCGACCTGACGCCCCGCGAGGTGCACATCGAGATCGACCTGAAGGTGGGCGACGCCACCGCCACCATCCTCACCAACGACCTGACCCACGACTACGTGCACGAGAACAGCGCCTACGCCTCATGACAGACATCCAGGACACCCCGCCCGAAGAGGCGGCCGTCAAGGCCGCCACCCTCATCGAGTCGCTGCCGTGGCTGAAGAAGTTCCGCGATCAGATCGTCGTCGTGAAATACGGCGGCAACGCGATGGTCTCCGACGAGCTCCAGGAGGCGTTCGCGCAGGACATCGCCTACCTGCGCTACGTCGGCGTACTGCCCGTCGTCGTGCACGGCGGGGGCCCGCAGATCTCGAACATGCTCGATCGGCTCGCCATCCCGAGTGAGTTCAAGGGCGGCTACCGGGTCACCAACACCGAGGCGATCAGCGTGGTGCGCATGGTGCTCACCGGGCAGGTGAACCCGCAGCTCGTCGCGAAGATCAACTCGCACGGGCCGATCGCCACCGGGCTCAGCGGCGAGGACGCCGGTCTGTTCGGCGGTCGTCGTCGTGGCGTCATGATCGACGGCGAAGAGGTCGACCTCGGCCGCGTCGGCGATGTCGTGCAGGTCGACCCCACGCCCGTGCTGGATCACCTCGCCGCCGGGCGCATTCCGGTCGTCTCGTCGATCGCCCCCGACCTCGACCACCCCGGCCAGTCGCTGAACGTGAACGCCGATGCCGCGGCATCCGCCCTCGCCGTCGCGCTGGACGCCCGCAAGCTGGTGATCCTCACCGACGTGCCGGGTCTCTACGCGGACTGGCCGAACCGCGACTCCCTCGTCTCGCACCTCACCTCGAGCGCGCTGGCCGACATGCTGCCGACGCTCGAGTCGGGGATGATCCCGAAGATGCGGGCGTGCCTCGACGCCGTCGAAGGCGGCGTCGACGCCGCCGCGATCATCGACGGCCGGGTGCCGCACTCGGTGCTCGTCGAGCTGTTCACGAGCAAGGGAATCGGCACGGAGGTGGTCAAGGATGTCTGACTGGAACGATGACGCCGCGCGCGATCTGATGAGCCTGGGCGGGCGCCTCGCGCTGCTGACCCGAGGCGAGGGCTCGTGGGTGTGGGATGCCGACGAGAACCGCTACCTTGACTTCCTCGGCGGCATCGCGGTGAACTGCCTCGGGCACGCGCACCCGGTCTTCGTCGACGCCGTCTCACGGCAGGCCGCGACGCTGTCGCACGTGTCGAACTACTTCGCGTCACCGGCTCAGCTGGAGATCGCCGCTCGGCTGAAGCGTCTGGCCGGCACCGGCGAGCAGGGGAGGGTGTACCTCGCGAACTCGGGCGCCGAAGCGAACGAGACGGCCATCAAGCTGTCGCGACTGCACGGTGCGCGCTTCACCGAGACCGAGGGCAGGGCCCGCACGACCATCCTCGTGGTCGAGGGTGCCTTCCACGGGCGCACGATGGGCACGCTGTCGCTGACGCCGAAGGCCGCGTACCGCGACCCGTTCCAGCCCGCGATCCCCGATGTGGTGACAATCGAGCGCTCCGTAGAGAGCCTCGAGTCGGCGTTCGCGTCACACGCCGTCGCGGCGATGATCGTCGAGCCGATCCAGGGCGAAGCCGGCGTCGTCGAGCTGCCGGCCGGTTTCCTCGCCCGTGCGCGTGCGCTCGCCACCGAGAGCGACGCGCTGCTGATCCTCGACGAGGTGCAGACCGGCTCGGGCCGCACCGGGGAGTGGTTCGCGTTCCAGCGCGAGGGCATCACGCCGGATGCCGTGACCGTGGCCAAGAGCATCGGGGCAGGGTTCCCGCTCGGCGCGCTCATCACATTCGGCGCGGCCAGCGACCTGTTCTACCCCGGCACTCACAACTCGACCTTCGGCGGCAACCCGCTCGCGAGCGCCGTGGCCAATGCCGTGCTCGGACACATCGAGAGCGAGAACCTGCTCGAGAACGTCACCGCGCGCGGAGCCCAGCTGCGCGACGTCGTGTCCTCGCTGCCCCTGGTCGCCGGGACGACGGGGGCGGGACTGCTCATCGGCATCCACCTGACGGCACCGGTCGCCGCCGAGGTCCGCGCGGCGGCGCACGAGCGCGGACTCATCGTGAACGCGCCCACGGCCGACGTCATCCGCATCGCTCCCGCCTACACGATCGGCGACGACGAGGTCGACGCGTTCGTCACGCGCTTCACCGCCGCGCTCGCAGCCGTCGCCGAGACGGTTCAGGCACACACCGCAACGACCCCCACGGAGGCTTCCGCATGACCCGCCACCTGCTGCGTGACGACGACCTGACTTCCGCCGAGCAGGCGGAGATCCTCGACCTCGCTCTCGAGCTCAAGAAGGACCGCTGGGCGAGCAAGGCCCTCGCCGGCCCGCAGACGGTCGCGGTGATCTTCGACAAGTCGTCCACTCGCACCCGCGTCTCGTTCGCGGTGGGCATCGCCGACCTGGGCGGATCGCCGCTGATCATCTCCACGGCGAACAGCCAGCTCGGCGGCAAGGAGACACCCTCCGACACGGCGCGCGTGCTCGAGCGCCAGGTCGCGGCGATCGTGTGGCGCACCTACGCCCAGGCGGGCCTGGAGGAGATGGCGCGCGGCACCCGGGTGCCGGTCATCAACGCGCTGTCCGACGACTTCCACCCCTGCCAGCTGCTGGCCGACCTGCTCACGATCCGTGAGCACAAGGGCGATCTGAAGGGGCTCACTCTGTCGTTCTTCGGAGACGGGCGCAGCAACATGGCGCACTCGTATGTGCTCGCCGGGGTGACCGCGGGGATGCACGTGCGCATCGCCTCGCCCGAGGCCTACGCCCCTCGCGCCGACGTGGTCGCTGCGGCCGAGGCCCGCGCGGCGCAGACCGGCGGCTCCCTCAGCCTGATCTCCGACCCGCGCGAGGCCGCCGTCGGCGCCGACGTGGTCGTCACCGACACCTGGGTGTCGATGGGCAAGGAGGAGGAGAAGATCGAGCGGCTGCGCGATCTCGGCGGGTACAAGGTCACCACCGGGGTCATGTCGCAGGCGGCTCCGGATGCCATCTTCATCCACTGCCTGCCTGCCGACCGCGGCTACGAGGTCGACTCCGAGGTAATCGACGGCCCGCAGAGCGTCGTCTGGGACGAGGCGGAGAACCGTCTGCACGCCCAGAAGGCTCTGCTCGTGTGGCTGCTCGGCAAGCAGGAGGCGGCGGCGTGAGCGGCAATGGCACGAACGACGGCGCACTCTGGGGTGCACGCTTCGCCGGGGGTCCCTCGCCGGAGCTTGCCGAATTGAGCAGGTCGACGCATTTCGACTGGATCCTCGCCCCGTACGACATCGCCGGATCGCACGCGCACGCCACGGCCCTGAAAGCTGCGGGATACCTCGAGGCCGACGAGGCCCGCATCATGCACGAGGGACTCGATGCCCTCGCCGCGCGGATCGCCGACGGCACGCTGCTGCCCGACCCGGGTGACGAGGATGTGCACGGCGCCCTCGAGAAGGCGCTCATCGCAGAGGTCGGCGCCGAGGTCGGCGGCCGCCTGCGCGCCGGGCGCAGCCGCAACGATCAGATCGCGACGCTCGTGCGCATGTACCTCATTGACCATGCCCGGATCATCGCGAAGCACCTGCTGCGGGTGATCGACGCGCTGGTCGCCCAGGCCGAATCGCATCCCGGTGCGATCCTGCCGGGGCGCACGCACCTGCAGCACGCGCAGCCGGTGCTGCTCGCCCATCACCTGCAGGCGCACGCCTGGCCCCTCGTGCGCGAGCTCGAGCGTCTCGTCGACTGGCGGCGTCGTGCCGCAGTCTCGCCGTACGGCGGGGGAGCGCTCGCGGGCTCGACCCTGGGCCTGGATCCCGCTCTCGTGGCACGCGAGCTCGGGCTCGACCGTCCGGCCGAGAACTCGCTCGACGGCACCTCGGCCCGCGATGTCGTGGCGGAGTTCGCCTTCATCGCCGCGATGACCGGCATCGACCTGTCCAGGCTCAGCGAGGAGATCATCCTCTGGAACACCCGCGAGTTCGGCTTCGTCACGCTGGATGACGCGTACTCGACCGGGTCGAGCATCATGCCGCAGAAGAAGAACCCCGACATCGCCGAGCTCGCCCGCGGCAAGTCGGGCCGGCTGATCGGCAACCTGTCCGGGCTGCTCGCGACGCTCAAGGGCCTGCCACTCGCGTACAACCGCGACCTGCAGGAAGACAAGGAGCCCGTCTTCGACTCGGTGCAGACGCTCGAGGTGGTGCTGCCCGCGTTCGCCGGCATGATCGCCACGCTGCGCTTCGACACCGAGCGGATGGCGGCCCTGGCCCCCCAGGGCTTCTCGCTCGCGACGGATGTCGCGGAATGGCTGGTCAAGCGCCGTGTCCCGTTCCGGGATGCCCACGAGATCTCGGGCGCGCTGGTGCGCGCCTGCGAGGAGCGGGGCATCGGCCTCGAGGATGCGGATGAGGCGCTGCTGCGCTCGGTGTCCGGTCACCTGACTGCCGAGGTGCGCGAGGTGCTGTCGATCGAGGGATCGGTGGCATCGCGCTCGGGTGTCGGCGGCACGGCTCCGGACCGCGTGACCGAGCAGCGCGCCGAGCTCGTCGCGCGGGCGCAGGCCGCCGCGCACGCCCTCGGCCTCTGACCTCCGGCATCTGAGATGCTGATAAACCGAGAACATCAGCAACAAACTTATTATCTCGAGATATCAGTGATACCCTTATGCCATGGTGATCGCAGTCACGGCCGACATCATCGGCTCCCGGCAGCTCGAAGACCGCATCGGGGCGCAGCGGCACTTCGACGCGGCGATCGCTCGTGTGCAGCGCGATCTTCCTCTGACCGCGCAGCCGCTCCAGCCCACGGTCGGCGATGAGCAGCAGGGCGTGTACCCCACGCTGGATGCCGCCCTGGCCTCACTGCTGCTGATCCGTCTCGCGCTGCCGGACGGAGTCGAGTTCCGTTTCGGGCTCGGCGTCGGCGATGTGGGGCGCATCCCTTCGACCGCGTCGCGCGAGGGCATCTCCGACGGGCCGGGCTGGTGGGCCGCGCGCAGCGCCATCGAGCACGTGCAGGCGCTGCAGAGGCGCGCGGCCCCCGAAGCACGCAGCTGGATCGTCGTGCATGAGAGCGCGGGGATGCCTCCGGAGCAGGTGCGGTGGGCGAACGCCTACCTGCTGGCGCGGGACGAACTCGTCGGTGCGATGCGTGAGCGCCTGCGCCGGCTGACCTACGGCCGTTGCCTCGGCCGCACCCAGCGTGAGCTCGCCGAGCAGGAGGGGATCACGCAATCCGCGGTGTCGCAGGCGCTGACGGCCGCCGGGTCGGCGGCCGTGGTCGAGGGGTTCCGGCTGCTCGATATCGACTGACGCGCGGGCTCAGCCCAGGCTGAGGCGCAGGATCAGTCCGATCGCGCCCGCCCACAGCAGGCTGGCGAGGGTGCCGATGATGAATCGCTCCCTGGCCTCGGCCTCGGCCAGCTCGGGGAAGCGGCCGATGCCCTTCACCGCGATGATCGCTGCGATCGCCTCGGGGAACCCGACGGCGATGGCCAGCACGGTGCAGATCCGCTCGAGGTAGCCGATCACCGTGCCCCCGCGCATGAGCGTCCGCGCGTGGGCGGGATCGGCGTGCTGCGCCGCGACGATGAGGATGCCGCCGTCTTCGGTCTCCCGCACGCGCTTGCCCGTGGCGATGCCCAGCGCCCGTCGAGTGAACGGGTTGCCTCCGAGGGTCGCGGCGCCGATGCCGACCACCGTCATCGGCACGCCGATCGCGGGCAGCGCGATCGGGCGGATGACGATGACGACGGTCACCGCAGCCACGAGCAGCACGGCGCACAGCACCATCGTCGCCGTCGACGGCCTGCGCACGCCGAGCAGCGAGAACACGAGCACGACGACCAGCACGACGACGATCATCGCCGAGAGCACAGTGGAGGTGAGGGGATCGACCGGCGACATGTCGACAGCATCGCACGGGCATCGGACACCCGGCGGGGTCGGGGCGCGTGTCGTGCGCTGATAGCCTGGAACGCGTGTCGAATCCCGCTCTGACGACCGCCCCCGTGTCGCTCGACCCCACGTTCGAGAACGTGTGGGACGAGCTGCTGTGGCGCGGCCTCGTCCACGTGTCCACCGATCAGGAGGCGCTGCGCGCCCTTCTCGCCGGGGACCCGATCACCTATTACTGCGGATTCGACCCGACCGCGCCGAGCCTGCACCTGGGCAACCTCGTGCAGCTGCTCACCCTGCGCCGCATCCAGCTCGCCGGCCACAAGCCGCTCGGTCTCGTCGGCGGTTCGACGGGGCTGATCGGCGACCCGCGACCCACGGCCGAGCGCACGCTCAACACGCGTGAGACGGTCGAGGAGTGGGTGCAGCGGCTGCGCGCGCAGGTCGAGCGCTTCCTCAGCTTCGAGGGCGAGAACGCCGCCCGCATGGTGAACAACCTCGACTGGACGGCGCCGATGAGCGCCATCGACTTCCTGCGCGAGATCGGCAAGCACTACCGCGTCGGCACCATGCTCAAGAAGGACGCCGTGGCGGCGCGGCTGAACTCGGATGCCGGCATCAGCTACACCGAGTTCAGCTACCAGATCCTGCAGGGCATGGACTTCCTCGAGCTGTACCGCTCGTACGACTGCGTGCTGCAGACCGGCGGCAGCGATCAGTGGGGCAACCTCACCAGCGGAACCGACCTCATCCACCGTGTCGAGGGCGTCTCGGCGCACGCCATCGGCACGCCGCTGATCACCAACAGCGACGGCACGAAGTTCGGCAAGAGCGAGGGCAACGCGGTCTGGCTCGACGCCGACATGTGCAGCCCGTACCGGATGTACCAGTTCTGGCTCGGCACCGCCGACGCCGACGTGATCGAGCGGCTCAAGGTCTTCACATTCCTGACTCGCGCCGAGATCGAGGAGTACGCCGCTCTCGTCGAGAGCGAGCCGTTCCGCCGAGCGGCGCAGAAGCGTCTCGCCCTCGAGGTGTGCGCCACGGTGCACGGCGTCGAGGCGACGGCCGCGGTGATCGCCGCGTCGGAGGCGCTGTTCGGGCAGGGCGACCTGAGCGAGCTCGATCCGGCGACGCTGCGCACGGCTCTCGGCGAGCTGCCGAACGCGACCGTGCCGGCCGGAGCATCCGTGGTCGAGGCGCTCATCGCGACGGGTCTGGTCGCCAGTGCGTCCGAGGCGAGACGCGCCATCGCGCAGGGCGGCGTCATGCTCGACGGCGCGAAGGTCGTCGACGACGAGACCACCGTCCAGGGCACGCTGCCCGGCGGCGTCTCGGTGCTGCGCCGCGGGAAGAAGACCCTCGCGGGCGTCTTCGTGAACTAAGCCTGTTCGGCGTGGTGACCCAGCTCGGCGGCGGGGGTCTGCAGTAGCATCGGACAGCTGACGCTGTCCGCAAGCACTCGAGGAGCTGGTCCCCTTGCCCAAGGAAGCACATGTCCGCCGTACCGTCCCGCGCCGCGCCACCCGCCGGCTGCAGGTCGATGACGTTCTGGTCGTCCGCAAGAGCCGTCTGAGAACGGCGATCTCCGGCACCGTCGTCGGCAACTTCATGGAGTGGTTCGACTTCGGGGTCTACGGCTACCTCGCCGTCACGCTCGCCGTCGTCTTCACCGGCGACCTGCCGGGCGCGTGGGGGCTGCTGATCACCCTGCTCGGCTTCGCGATCTCGTTCCTCGTGCGCCCGCTGGGCGGGCTCGTGCTCGGGCCGCTGGGCGATCGCATCGGCCGTCAGCGCGTGCTGTTCGTCACGATGGCGATGATGGCGGCGGCGACCGGTCTCATCGGCGTGCTGCCCACCTCGGCGCAGATCGGGCTGTGGGCGATCATCCCGCTGTACCTGCTGAAGATGGTGCAGGGCTTCTCGACCGGCGGCGAGTACGCCGGTGCGACCACCTACGTCTCGGAGTTCTCACCCGACCGCAGCCGCGGCTACTGGTCGTCGTTCCTCGACGTCGGCTCATACGTCGGCTTCGCGGCCGGAGCCAGCGTCGTGGCGCTGACCACCTGGATCACCCAGAGCCTGTCCGGTCCCGACGCCATGACCGAGTACGGCTGGCGCATCCCGTTCCTCGTCGCCATCCCGCTCGGCGCGGTGGCGATCTGGTTCCGACTGCGCATCCCCGAGACCCCGGCCTATGAGGCCGAGGAGAGCGCCGGGCTCAACCGCGCCGACGCCGACGACCCCATGGCGCGGCAGGGAGTCGCGGGGATCTTCCGCCACTACTGGCGCGAGATCCTCATCGGCATCGCCCTCGTGTCGGCGACGAACACCGCCGGGTACGCCCTCACCAGCTACATGCCGACCTACCTCGAGACCGAGGTGGGCGTGTCGAACCTCATGGCGGCGCTGGCGACCGTGCCGGTGCTCATCGTGATGAGCGCGTGCCTGCCGCTGATCGGCCGGCTGTCCGACCGGATCGGGCGCCGACCGGTGTACGGCATCGCCGTCGGATCGACGATCGTGCTCATGCTGCCCGCCTTCGCCGTCATGCAGATCGGCACGGAGTGGGCGGTCATGATCGCCCTGGCCATGGTGGCCGTCCCGGTGGCGTTCTATGTCGCGATATCGGCCTCGGCCCTGCCTGCGCTGTTCCCCACGGCGTCGCGGTTCGGCGCGATGGCCATCGCGTACAACCTCGCGGTCTCGCTGTTCGGCGGCACCACGCCGCTGTTCAGTCAGGCGCTGATCGAGCTGACCGGCAACATCTACATGCCCGCGTTCTACATCATGTTCTTCGCCGCTCTAGGCGGGATCGCTCTGCTGACCATGCGCGAGACTGCGCAGCGGCCGCTGCTGGGTTCGGTGCCGACGGTCGAGAGCGAGGCCGAGGCCGAGGAGCTGGTGGCCGGGCAGGACGAGAACCCGCTCATCGACACGAGCACGATGCCGCTCACCGTGGTCGGCGCCGACACCGACGGCGCGGACGCGCGCGAGCGGCCGATCGACGTCTGAGCCACGCCCCAACTGGAGGCCGCATGCCGTTCACGCCCAGTCACGCCGTCGTGGCGCTGCCGCTGCTGCGCACACGGCTGGTGCCGGCCGCCCTCGCGATCGGGGCGATGACACCCGACCTGCCGCTGTTCACCCGCGGCCTCGGCCCGGGATACCTGTTCACGCACTCGGCGGCGAACGTCGTGTACACGGCGCTGATCGCGCTCGTGCTGCTGCTGATCTGGCGGGTGGTGCTGCGGCCAGGGCTCGTCGCCCTCGCACCGGCCGCCCTCGCGCGGCGGCTGCCGGCGGAGTGGGCGCTCTCCGGGCGGGCGACAGCACGGGATG
>NZ_DAMDLU010000070.1:0-14492 GCF_032084865.1 Microbacterium sp. | reverse complement strand
CCGCGTCATCGTCTGAGCCGCGTCATCGTCTGAGCCGCGTCATCGTCTGAGTGGGGCGATGCCACGCCGGTAGGCTGGCCGCATGAAGATCCTCGTCCTCGGCTCGGGCGCGCGCGAGCACGCGATCATCCTCTCCCTGCGGTCTGAACAGGCCGGTCACGAGATCTTCGCCGCCCCCGGCAACGCCGGAATCGCCCAGGATGCCACCATCGTCGACCTCGATCAGCTCGACGGCCCTGCGATCGCGGCGTTCGCCAACGAGCGCGGCATCGACCTCGTCGTCGTCGGCCCCGAGGCGCCCCTCGTCGCCGGTGTCGCCGATGTGCTGCGCGAGCGGGGCATCCCGGTGTTCGGCCCCGGTCGCGCCGCCGCCCAGCTCGAGGGATCGAAGGCGTTCGCGAAGCGGATCATGGATGCCGCGGGCGTGCCCACCGGGCGCGCGGTGCGCGCGTCGACGACCGCCGAGGTCGAGGCGGCGTTCGACGAGCTCGGCGCCCCGCACGTGGTGAAGGCCGATGGCCTGGCTGCGGGCAAGGGCGTCATCGTGACCGCCGACCGCGCCGAAGCCCTGGCCCACGCCGAGCACTACCTGCCCGCCGGCCCCGTGCTGGTCGAGGAGTTCCTCACCGGCCCCGAGGTGTCGCTCTTCTTCCTCAGCGACGGCGACACCGTGCGCGCGCTGAGTCCCGCGCAGGACTTCAAGCGAGCGCTCGACGGAGACGGCGGACCCAACACGGGCGGCATGGGCGCCTATTCACCGCTGCCCTGGCTGGCCGACGACTTCGGCAGCGTCGACGCGTTCGTCGCCGAGGTGACCGAGACGGTCGCCATGCCCGTGGTGCGTCAGCTCGACGCCGAGGGCACTCCGTTCATCGGGTTGCTCTACGCCGGCCTGATCCTCACTCCCGCCGGCGTGCGCGTGATCGAGTTCAACGCGCGCTTCGGCGACCCGGAGACGCAGGTCGTGCTGCCGCGGCTGCGCACGCCGCTGTCGCGGCTGCTGCTGTCGGCGGCATCCGGCCACCTCGAAGACGAGCCGCAGCCCGAGTTCTCGTCAGACGTCGCGATCACCGTCGTGCTCGCCAGCGAGGGGTACCCCGAGGCACCGCAGACCGGTCGCATGATCGAGGGGCTGGCGGATGCGGCATCCGTCGACGGCGTCTCGATCGTTCACGCCGCGACCGGCGCGCCCGACGCCCCCGGTGGGTCGTTCGTCGCGACCGGCGGGCGGGTGCTGAACGTCGTGGCGACGGGGTCGGACTTCGCGGATGCCCGTGCCCGCGCGTATGAGGCGATCGGCCGCATCTCGCTCGACGGCGCGCACTACCGCCACGACATCGCGGCGCGCGTCGCGGAGTAGTCCCTCAGCGCGGCTTCGGCCCGGTGAGCGCGCGCAGCGCGTACAGGATCGTGGCGAGGTCGACGAACTCCTGGATGAACGCGCCTGCCACGGCCGGGATCACGCCGGTCGTGGCGATGAGCATGAGCCCGACGCTGAGCACGATGCCGATCCAGATCGCCGTGTCGGCGACCTGCAGGGTGTGCCGGCCGATCTCGGCAGCACGCAGCACCGGCAGCAGTGAGTCCTTCAGCACCACGGCATCCGCCGCCTCGCCGGCCGCCGTCGATCCCCGCGCGCCCATCGCGACGCCGACGTCGGCCGCGGCCAGCACGGGCGCGTCGTTCACCCCGTCCCCCACCATCAGCAGCGGGCGCGGCGTCATCTCAGCGGCGAGCGACACCTTCTGCGCCGGCAGCAGCTCGGCATGCACCTCGGTGACGCCCAGTGGCGACGCGATCGCCTCCGCCGTCGCCTCGGCGTCGCCCGTGAGCATGACGATCCGCTCGACGCCTCGCGCGCGCAGTCCGGCGACGACCTCGGCTGCCTCCGGACGCACGGCATCCGCCAGCACCAGCGCACCCGCGAATCGTCCGTCGACCGCGACGTACGCCGCCAGCTGTCCCGACGCGAGCTCGGTGCGACGGGTGTCCGGCGCGAGCGAGGCGACGTAGGCGGGCTTGCCGACCACGACGGCCCGCCCATCGATCGTGGCGGTGACGCCGTTCGTGGCGACCTCCTCGGCGTGCGAGGCCGGCGCGAGACGCAGTCCGCGCTCGATCGCAGCACGCCGCACGCCCTCGGCGAGGACGTGGCTCGAATACTGCTCGGCGGATGCTGACAGACGCAGCAGCTCATCCGCACCCATCCCCTCCGCCGCGCGCACCTCGACGAGCTCGGGTCGCCCCTGGGTGAGGGTTCCGGTCTTGTCGAAGGCGGCTGAGCGCACCCGCGCGAGCTGTTCGATCACGCCGCCGCCCTTGACGATGACGCCCTCCTTCGCCGTGCGCGACAGGCCGCCGAGGAAGGCGACCGGGGCGGCGATCAGCAGGGGGCACGGCGTCGCGAGCACGAGCACCTGGGCGAAGCGCAGCGGGTCGCCGGCGATCCACCAGGCGATGCCGGCGATCAGCAGCGACACCAGGGTGAACGGCACCGCGAAGCGGTCGGCGAGGCGCACCGTCGGCGCCTTGCTCTGCTGCGCCTCGTGCACCAGCGAGACGATCTGCTGATACTGACTGTCGGCGCTGCGGCGCAGCGCGCGGATGTGCACCGCGTTCGAGCCGTTCACGGCTCCGGAGAGCACCTCGTCACCGGCCTCACGCGAGACGGGCAGGCTCTCCCCGGTCAGCGAGGATTCGTCGAAGCTCGCCCGGCCGCTGAGCAGCACGGCGTCGACCGGGACGATCTCAGACGGACGCACCAGCAGCTCCATACCGGGGACGACCTCGTCGACGGGGACGTCGCGCGTCGACTCGTCGGCCCCGTGCTCGAGCACGTGCGCGGTCTGGGGAGAGCGGTCGAGCAGTGCGGTCAGGTCGCGGGCGGCCCGGCGCGATGCGTAGTCTTCGAGGGCCTCTCCCCCGGTCAGCATCAGCACGATCACCAGTGATGCGATGTACTCGCCTACCAGCAGCGTCGCGACCATCGCGACGAGCGCGAGGATGTCGAGGCCGAAGTGGGCACGCAGGATGTCTCGCACCATGTCCCACGCGGTGAGCGCGATCACCACGCCGACGGTGAGGATCGCGATCCACCGGGCGGCATCGTGCAGGCCGGCGATCGAGAGCAGCGCCACGGCGACGGTGGCGAGCAGGCCTCCGGCCAGCACGGGGTAGCGCCGTGCGGGTCGCAGGAGTCTCATGGACTCACTCTGCCGGACGCCGCCCGGTGGAGGGAATCCGGATCAGAGGCTCACCCAGTACCGGCGCATGCGGCTGATGTCGGCGGCGGATCCGTCGATGACGTCGTCGAGCGAGCCGCCGGCACCCTCGATGGTGCGGTACGAGCCGACGTTCGTGTCGTCGCAGGTCAGCATCACGCGGTCGTATCCCTGCACGCGGGCCCGGTCGAGCACGAGGTCGAGGGCCGCTCGGGCGATGCCCTGCCGACGGCGGGAGGGACGCACCGCGTATCCGATGTGGCCGCCGTAGGTGCGGAGCCACTCGTTCAGTTCGCGGCGGAACGCCATGAAGCCGACGACCTCTCCGCCGTCGACGATCCAGAAGTAGTCGCAGGCGACGTGCCCCTCGGGCAGTCTCGCCTCGGGGTCGGCGTACATCTGCGCCTTCGAGATGAACGACTCGCATGCGGCGCGATCAGCTGCCTGGCCGCGGTCGAGACCCGCGCCGTCGATGTGCGCGTCGCCGAACTCGGCGACGGTGTCGGACCAGGAGTCGAGAAGTGAGAGTGAGGGCGAGACGAGAGAGACGGACATCCTCCCATCACACCACGCCCGCGGGGCGCCGGGCTTCCGAAGCGCGCTCAGCCGCGGCGCACGAAGTACCAGTTGGCAGCGAACCAGCCGATCACGAGCGCGAAGTACAGCGCGATCGACATCCAGCGCGACAGCGGATCGGTATCGGCGATGGCGTGCACCACCAGCTGCACCGCACTCAGCACCAACGCGATGACGCCGACCGCGGCGAGCCCCTTCGTGCCGGCGGTGCGATCGCGCTCGTCGGCATACTCCAGAGCGTTCACGCGCTCGAGGTCGCCCGAGCTGCCGCGGCGGGCGAAGACGGCTCCCAGGCCCGCTCCGATCGCACCGATCAGCAACGCGACGGCCGGAATCGTCTCACCGATCACGAAGCAGAACAGCGCTCCCGCCGCGCAGACCGCGACGAGCACGGCGTTCCCGCGTGACATGGGCCACGAACGGGGCGCGGACTCGGCCGCCCTGTGGTCATGCGTCGACATCGAAGATCTCCTCAACAGTCGAGTCGAAGTGCCGGGCCAGGTGCACGGCGAGGGTCAGCGACGGATCGTAGCGGCCGGTCTCGATCGCATTGATCGTCTGCCGGGAGACACCGACGGCGTTCGCGAGCGCCTGCTGCGAGAGGCCGCGCTCGGTTCGCAGCTCCTTGACCCTGCTCTGCACGTCTCCAACGTAGGCCACCGGCGTTCGCATGTAAAGCGCACTTGACAGCGCCGACGAGTGTCAAGCATGCTTGACATGTCAAATGCGCTTTACACCCCTTGGAGGACATCATGCAGGACGCACTCGTCGATATCACCCAGTCCCTCCCGCTGTGGCTGCAGTGGGCGGGAGTGATGCTGGCAGCGGCGATACCTTTCATCGAGTCGTACTTCGGCACGCTCATCGGAGCGATCGCGGGTGTGCCCCTGCCGATCGCCGTGCTCGCCGCCGTGGCGGGCAACGTGATCTCGATGCTGATCTTCGTCTTCCTCGCGGCGACGGCGCGTCGGAAGGTGCTGGCCCGTCGCGGAGCCGACGCCGACGCGGATGCCCCCTCGCCGCGTCGACAGAAGGTGAAGCGCATGTTCGACCGCTTCGGCGTCCCGGGGGTCAGCCTGCTCGGCCAGACCGTGCTGCCCAGCCAGATCACCTCGGGGATGATGGTGTCGTTCGGCGCCAGCCGCAACGCCGTGATCTTCTGGCAGATCATCTCGATCGTCATCTGGGCGGTCATCTTCGCCCTCATCGGCCAGGCCGGCATCGCCTTGTTCCGTTGACCGGGCTTGCGGCGCCGAGATCAGGCGGCCTGCTGCGGGCGGTGCCGGCGGATGAACAGCGCGGCGATCAAGGCGATGACCATGACGGAGGCAGGCAGCAGCATCGACTGCGCCATGCCGGCCGAGAAGCCCTCGGCCACGGCATCCGGCATCGCTCCGCCACCGCCGAGACCGGCAGGGGCCTGATCGAGACCCGGCAGATTCGCCTCGAGGCGAGCCTGCATGTACGCGGCGATCGCCGACGAGCCGACCACAGAGCCGATGGTGCGCGTGGTGTTGTAGATGCCGGCGCCGGCGCCGGCCTGGCGCGGCGGCAGGTTGCGGGTGGCCTCGGTGGCGAGCGGGCCCCACATGCCGGCATTGCCGATGCCCAGCAGGGCCGAGGGTAGCAGGAACATCCAGGTCGGGGTGTCGACGTTCATCAGCGAGGCGTTCCACAGCACGCCGCCGGCGACGCACACCAGGCCGGGGATGAGGATGAATCGCGGGTCGATCCGATCGAGCAGCGAGCCGGCGATGGGTGCGAGCACTCCTGAGATGACGGCCATCGGGATCATCAGCAGCGCCGCTTCGGTGGGGGTGAGTCCCCGCGCCAGCTGCAGGAAGAACATGAAAGGCAGCGACATGCTGGTCACGGTGAAGCCGACGGCGGCGATGCCGAGGTTGGAGGCCGAGAAGTTGCGGTCGCGGAACAGCTCGAGCGGCACGAGCGCCTCGCTGCGGGTCTTCCACTGCTGCAGCACGAAGAGCACCAGCAGCACGATGCCGGTGCCGATCAGACCCCACACCGAGATGGGTCCGGCGATGGTGCCCCAGTCGTACTTCTCGCCCTCCTGCAGACCGAAGACGATGAGGAACAGCGAGGCCGCGCTGAGCACGACTCCGACGTAGTCGAAGCGGTGCGGATGCGTGGGCAGCTTCGGCACGAGGACCGCGGCGGCGATGAAGCCGATGACCCCGACCGGCACGTTGATGAAGAAGATCCACTCCCAGCCGAGGCCGTCGACGAGCAGACCGCCGAGCAGCGGACCGACGAGGGTCGCGACGCCCGCGGTCGCACCCCACAGGCCCATGGCCGCGCCGCGGCGCTGGGGCGGGAAGGTGCGGGTGATCACCGCCATCGTCTGCGGCGTCATGAAGGCGGCACCGAGACCCTGCACGGCACGAGCGGCGATGAGACCTTCGAGACTGGAGGACAGGCCGCACCACAGCGAGGACGCCGTGAAGATCACGAGGCCGATCAGGTAGATGTTCTTCGGCCCGAACCGGTCGCCGAGTCGCCCGGTGATCAGCAGCGGCACGGCGTACGCGAGCAGGTAGGCGCTGGTCACCCACACGACGTTGTCGAGATTGTTCGTGTCGGGGTCGAGCGCGGCCTTGATCGCCGGATTCGCCACCGACACGATCGTCGTGTCGACGAGGATCATGAAGAACCCGATCACCAGCGCCCAGAGGGCGGGCCAGGGGCTGCGGGTCTCCGTGGGGGCCGTTTCAGTCGAAGTCACCCGGCAACGTTACTCCTCCGCGCCGACATCGACGCGCCGCCGACCGACCGTCAGAGTTCTGTCGGGCCAAGGCCTGCTCGTTCGAGGATGATCCCCACCTGAACCCGACTGCGCACCCCGAGTTTGGCGAACACCTGCTCGAGATGGGTCTTCACCGTCGCGGCCGAGATGTGCAGAGTCGCGCCGATCTGCTGATTCGTCTCACCTCGAGCCACCCCCTTTGCGACGTCGCGCTCCCGCTCGGTCAGCACGGATACGCGCTCCTCGGCGACGATTCTGCCGACCCCGCTCTCGTTCGCGACTGCGCGACGAACGAGCTGAGCGGTGCTGCGTCCCGATACCACGGTGTCGCCGGCGGCCGTGCGCCGCACGGCGTCGACGATCCTCTCCGGAGACTCGTCCTTGAGCAGGTATCCGCTGGCACCGGCCGACAGCATGCGCAGCAGCTGATCCTCTGAATCGATGCTGGTCATGGCTAGCACTCGGCTGCCCGACTGCGACACGATCGCGGCAGTCGCCTCGGGGCCGCTGACGCCTGGCATCCGCACATCCATCAGAACGACGTCGGGGCGGTGCGCGCGCACGAGGGCAACGGCGGCCGCACCGTCGGAGGCCTCTCCCACGATCTCGATCGACGGGTCGACGCCGAGCACGAAACGGAATCCGCTTCGGATGAGCGCTTCATCGTCGACGATGAGGACGCGCACAACGGCGGATTCGTCAGCGCGGCTCACGCCCCGAGCTTAGCGAGCGGTTCATCCTCGTTCGAGCCACGGCAAGGACACGTCCACGATGAATGCGCCCTCGTGCGCTCCGAGCCAGGCCTGCCCGCCCAGAGCAGCTACCCGCTCGCGCATGCCGAGGATGCCGTTGGTTCCGCCCGGCACTCGTGATCCCCCGTGCGCATGCACAGGATTGGTGATGCGAATGCGCGCGCCGGTGGACGGTTCCACCTGGACGAAGACATCGATCGGGGCACCCGGTGCGTGCTTGATGGCATTGGTGAGCGCTTCCTGAACCACCCGGAACACCGCGTTGTCAAGCAGCGCCGATGCCCGCTCCGCCCCCTCCATCACGACATACGTGCGGACATCCGCACCTCCTGCACGCAGCTCCATGAGCAAGGCTCCGACCGCCCGCATCGAGGCCGGCGACGCCGAATCCGCGTGTGCACGACCCCTCAGGTCGCCGATGAGCCCGCGCATGTCCTGCAGAGCGGCGTGGGTCTGTTCACGCACCGTGCGAGCGATCTGTCCTGCCTGCCCCGCACTGTCCGATCCCGCGCCGGCCGCGGCTGCCGCTTCCAGGGCGCCCGCATGAAGCGAGACCACGGAGAGACGGTGCGCCAGCGCATCGTGCATGTCGCGAGCGATGCGCTCACGTTCTGCCTGTCGCACCATCTGCTCGGTGAGTGCGTCCGCGCGGTGGAGTTCTCGTTCGGCCCACGCGACGCTCTGCTGCGCCTTTGCTCGAGTGTGCGACAGGAGCAGGATGCCGACGGTCACCCCGAACGACATCACTGCGCAGCCGACGGACGCGATGATCCATGAGCCCTCGAACTGCGCGTCGATGCGGGTCGTGAAGTACCACGGAAGAGCCCCACCCCACGACGTCGTCACTTCTCGCAGGACGTACAGGCCGATCAGCGCGGCGACAGGAATCCCCAGCCGCCGGACACGTTCGGGGTAGCGCTGCGCGGTGGCGAAAGCGGCGACCAGAACCAGGATGTACGACACTCCGACCGCTGCGAGCAGTGCGCCAGCGGCGAGCGCGATGAGCGGAAGCCGGCGACGCCAGATCACCGTGATCCATGCGATCAGAATCAGCAGCATCAGGGTCGTTCCCAGACCTGTGATCCTGATATCACCGGCCCGGTCGAGCGTCGAAGCGCCGGGCACGTTGGGCAGCGCGGCGACGTCGAAGAGGAACCCGCCGACGACCATTCCGGCGGTGGTGGCGCCTCTGACGATCGCCGGCCGACGTGGCGCGTGATCGTGGACGGTCGGGGAGGTCACAACACGAGAGTATTGCCGGCGGCCGACGCTGCGACTCCACCGTGGGGCGATGCTGCATCCGCCGAACGGCGGAGGCGGGTCTACCCGAGTAGCCGAGGGAACGCCAGCGCCCGCTTCGCAATACTCACATGAGCAGTCAGCAGGCGGGCGTTCTGATATCAATGCACTGATACGCAAACAAGAGCGCCATCACCCGCTGGCAGCCACCCGCGTAGATCACCGCAGAAGAGAGAGCCCTCATGAGCTTCGACAACAGCACGCCCACACCTCCCCCGCCACCAGGGCCCACCGCTCCTCAGCCGACGGCCGCAGCGCCAATCGCGGGGGCGCCCGTGCCGCCCCCGCCCACCGTCGGCGTTCCGCCCGTCGGCGCACCACACCTCGGCGCACCACCCGTCGGGACCGCGTCGGCGGCGACCGGCGAGAAGTCCTTCCTCACCACGTGGCTGCTCGCCATGCTCGTGGGTGTCCTCGGCGTCGATCGCTTCTACCTCGGGAAGGTCGGCACCGGCATCCTGAAGCTCGTCACGTTCGGCGGAATCGGTGTCTGGGCTCTGATCGACCTCATCATGGTGCTCACAGGCGCCACGCGCGATAAGGCAGGCAGGCCTCTCGCCGGATACGACCAGCACAAGAAGGTGGCCTGGATCGTCACCGGCGCCGTCATGGTGCTCGGCATCCTGATCAACCTCGTGACGCCCAAGCCCGCGCTGTCCTCTCCCGCATCAGATGTCGCCCCCATCGCCGCCCCGGTCAAGGAGGCGGCCGAGGAAGCGGAGCCCACGATGGTGGTCGTTCCCGACATGGTCGGCACGCCGATCAGCGTCTCGCAGCCCATCGCTGAAGGGTTCGGCCTGAAGTTCTCCGCGCCGGCGGACGCAAACGGGGACTCGGTCATCGCCACCCAGTCGATTGAAGCCGGAACCGAGGTCGCAGACGGCACGGAGGTCGTGGTAACCGTCGAGCCGCCCAAGCCGACGTTCACTCTCGAGCAGAAGAACGCCATCGACAAGGCCCAGAACTACCTCCGCTTCGCAGGGTTCTCGCGCGAGGGGCTCGTTGCACAGCTCGAGTTCGAAGGGTTCTCCACCGAGGCAGCGGCGTTCGGCGCGGACAACGCCGGCGCGGACTGGAACGCTGAGGCAGCCGAGAAGGCGAAGAGCTACATGGATATGACCTCCTTCTCACGTCAGGGACTCTATGACCAGCTCGCGTTCGAGAAGTTCACTCCTGAGCAGATCGAATTCGCTCTGGCCGCCATCGGCTACTGACACCGGCAAGGACGCATCATGGAGACGAACGCCATTCTCAGCTGGACTCTGCAGCAGGAGATCCCCGTACCCGAAGACGTGCAAACGCTGCTTGCGCAGGGCGAGCAGGCCATCACGTCGTTCAAGACCGTCCGTGATTCAGCCACCTTCACCACGAAGCGACTCATCGTGCGTGATGCGCAGGGTCTCACCGGCAAGAAGGTCGAGATCTATTCGCTGCCGTACAGCTCGATCCTGATGTGGTCGTCCGAGAACGCGGGCACCCTCGACTGGAACTCCGAGCTGGAGCTGTGGACGAAAGCCGGTCATATCAAGGTCAAGCTCGCGAAGGGCGCAGACGTGCGCCGGATTGACAGCCTGATCGCCTGGGCAGTGCTCAATGCGCATTGATCCGGTCACGACCCCCACACGGGCGGCTGCCGTCGGACTGCTCGCCCTCGCGCTGGTCATCACAGGCTGCACAGCTTCCCCGCCCTCGACTGTCGCGGAGAAATCCGAGGCTGCGTCGAGCCCATCACCCGCTCCCACTCAGCTCGATCTCACGGGCGAGTGGTCGTGGCACGACGCTCCAGACCCCGCTCAGACGATGACGGCCACGATCACGGCCGATCGAATCGAGATCTACTGGCCGAGCTTCGAGGTCGGTGAGGAGGGCGACGTGATCAGCGGAACGATGGACAGGCCGCTCTACTGGGCGGGCTCGTTCGCGGCCCCCGCGCCGGGGAAGAAGGACTACACCTTCACCTCTGTGGCGGACACCGCCGCCATGGGAATGTCACTGCTCGCATCGAGCGAGGCCAAGAAGGATTTCCGCTTCTCGGGTGGCGCGTTCTCGTTCGAGATCAGCGTGCAAGACGAGACGAGAACCCTCGCTCTGGAGCGCGACTGACCTCGAGAGGTGATCGGCTCCTGCTGACTGGGGACAGCAGGCAGGGACGGGGCGCGGCTGGGGAGCCGCGCCCCATTTCGTGCGTCGGCCGGCATAGACGCACGGCCGACATCGGGATCGGCGTGGTGCGAAGATGGGTGCGTGAGCGAACCACAGAGCATCCCCGGCTGGCGTCACCTCTACTCCGGCAAGGTCCGCGACCTGTACGCCTCGGACGACCCGGCCGACACGCGCATCCTCGTCGTCGCCAGCGACCGGGTGAGCGCGTTCGACTTCGTGCTGTCTCCCGGCATCCCGCAGAAGGGCGAGCTGCTCACTCAGTTGAGCGACTGGTGGTTCGAGCAGCTGTCCGACGTGCCGAACCATCTCGCCGAGGGCGAGATCCCGGATGCCGTGGCCGGGCGCGCCATGCTCGCGATGGCGCTCGAGATCCTGCCGATCGAGTGCGTCGTGCGCGGATACATCACCGGCACCGGCTGGGCGGAGTACGCCGCGCACGGCACGGTGTGCGGCATCCCGCTGCCCGCCGGGCTGCAGAACGGCGACCGGCTTCCGGAGCCCCTGTTCACTCCCGCCTACAAGGCCCCGCTCGGCGAGCACGACGAGAACATCACGTTCGATCGCGTGGTCGAGCTGGTCGGCGCGGAGCGCGCCGACCAGCTGCGGGACGCCTCGCTGTCGCTGTACCGCCGCGCTGCCGAGATCGCAGAGGCGAAGGGGCTGATCCTCGCCGACACGAAGTTCGAGTTCGGGGTGGATGCCGACGGCGTCCTGCGCCTGGCCGACGAGGTGCTCACCAGCGACTCGTCGCGGTACTGGGACGCCACCGCGTGGGCATCCGGCACGACGCCCGAGGAGCGCATGGCGAGCTTCGACAAGCAGATCGTGCGCGACTGGCTGGCGACCAACTGGGACAGGCAGGGCGAACCGCCGGCGCTGCCCGCCGAGATCGTCGAGCAGACCGCCGACCGGTACCGCGCGCTCATCGGCCGCCTGACGGCCTGACCCGCCGGCACCCGCCGGGGCCTCCGACACCGGCCGGCACCCGCCACCACTTCGGGGGCCGACACTCCAGATGTCGGCCCGATTCGCGGAAACCGTCCGACATCTGGAGTGTCGGCCCCCGGTTCGTCGCATTCGTCGCACGCCGGATGCCGGGCATCCGGAGCGGTAGTGTTTCCTCGGCCCTGATCCCGACTCCCCGAGGAGCCCCCATGCCGCTGTGGACCATCCACGGCAACGGTCGCACTGTCGCGCCCGGCGCCGTCGTTCGACCCGAAGAGCGCCTGAACTGGCCGGCGACGATCGCGATCGGCGTGCAGCACGTCGTCGCGATGTTCGGTGCGACGTTCCTCGTGCCGATCCTCACGGGCTTCCCCGTGCCGACGACGCTGCTCTTCAGCGGCATCGGGACGGTCCTCTTCCTGCTGGTCACACGCAACAAGCTGCCCAGCTACCTCGGGTCGTCGTTCGCGTTCATCGCGCCGGTCACTGCCGCGACGGCGTCGGCGGGAATGGGCTCGGCGCTGGCCGGCATCGTCGCGGTCGGCGTGCTGCTCGCGATCATCGGCGTCGTCGTGCACACGGTGGGCGTGCACTGGGTCGACCGGTTCCTGCCGCCCGTGCTCGCCGGCACGATCGTCGCGCTGATCGGGTTCAACCTCGCGGGCGCTGCGCGCGGCAACTACGAGCAGGCGCCGATCACGGCCACCTTCACCCTCGCGGTCACGATCCTGTTCGCGGTCGTGTTCCGCGGATTCCTCGGCCGCATCTCGATCTTCCTCGGCGTGATCGCCGGATACGTGTTCGCGGCGATCCGGGGCGAGCTCGACTTCAGCAAGGTCGAGGCGGCTGACTGGATCGGCTTCCCGACCTTCCATGCGCCCAATTTCGCAGACGCAGGAACCTGGTCGGCGATGGCGATGTTCCTTCCCGTCGTGCTCGTGCTCATCGCCGAGAACGTCGGGCACGTGCGGGGAGTGGCGACCATGGTCGAGGACCCTGCGATCAACAAGCAGACCGGCAAGGCGCTCATCGCCGACGGCATCTCGACCTCGCTCGCCGGCTTCTTCGGCGGCTCGGGAACGACGACCTACGGCGAGAACATCGGCGTCATGGCATCCACCCGCGTGTACTCGACCGCCGCCTACTGGGTCGCCGGCGTCACCGCCATCCTGCTCAGCATGTCGCCCAAGTTCGGCGCGGTCATCAACTCGGTGCCCGCGGGCGTGCTCGGCGGCATCACCACCGCGCTGTACGGCCTGATCGGCGTGATCGGCATCAAGATCTGGGTCGACAACCGCGTCGACTTCTCGCGCCCGGTCAACCAGTACACCGCCGCGGTCGGGCTGATCGTCGCGGTCGGCGGCTTCATGATCAAAGACCCGGAGTCGGGCTTCGAGCTCGGCGGCATCGTGCTCGCGACGGTCGGTGCGATCCTCATCTACCACCTCGGCAACCTCATCGCGCGGCTGCGCGGCTCGGGCGCCGACGACCCGAAGCCGCTCACCGGCGTCGGTGCTCCGGGCGGCGACCCGGCCTGACGCGGGCAGCGACCCTCATCCAGCGCAGGAGAACACGCGAGCGCAGGTCGATTTCCCGCAATCCGTCCTGTTCGCACGTGTTCGCCTGTTCTGGGGCATCCGGCACGGCAACTGATCGCTCCGTCATCCGGGTCTGTCAAGGCCCCCGCCGGGCATCCGGTCTGGCGGTACCGTCGGCGCATGCTCGACGTCACACCTCTCGCTGACCTCGCCAGAGACCGCGAGCTGCGCGTCGCGGTCGCCGAATCACTGACCTCCGGGGCTCTCGCCAGCGCCATCGGCGCCGGCCCGGAGGCGAGCACCTGGTTCGGCGGCGGCATCGTCGCCTATCTCCCGGAGGTTAAGGAGCGGGTTCTCGGCTTCCCGTCCGACGGGGATCCGACCTCGGCCGAATGCGCGGAGCAGCTCGCCCGCGGCGCCCGCGAGCTCTTCGACGCCGACCTGTGCGTCTCGACCACCGGGGTCGGCGGTCCGGATGCCGAAGACGGGCATCCCGCGGGAACCGTGTTCCTCGGATGGGCGACGCGCGACGGGGCCGGGCACCGCAGGCTCGACCTGGACGGCGAGCCCGAGGACGTGCTCCAATCGTCCGTCGAGGCCGCTGTCGAGCTGCTGATCTCGCACGCCGGTCGGGTGGAGGGCGCCGGTCGGGTGGAGCGCGCCGGTCGGATGGAGGGCGCCGGGAACCGCTGACGAGATCACGCGCCCACCGGCGGGTCGTGCCCGCCACGCCGGCTGGGTCACGAATCGTCAGTGATACCCCACGCGGAACCGGATGCGCACTCCGGGAGACAGCTGAGCGGCCAGATCGCGCGCGGCATCGGTCAGGGCGCCGATGATCGGATAGCCGCCGGTAGTCGGGTGATCGGGCCCGAACACCACGGGCTGACCGTCGGCCGGCACCTGGATCGCTCCGCCGACCGCACCCTCGCTGGGCAGTTCGCCGATGATCGCGCGCTCCAGCGGCCGCTCGCCGTGCAGTCGCATGCCGACCCGGTCGGAGCGCGGCGTGACCGCCCACTCCTGCTCGCCGAGCAGACGCACCGCCGCGGGCGTGAACCAGTCGTCACGGGGCCCGAGCGTGATGTCGAGCACGACGAGGCCGCCCGCCGCAGGCAGCTCGCGCGGCAGCGGTGCCGGCTCGACCGCGTTCGTCGCGGCTTCTCCCAGCGGCACCACATCGCCCGCTCGCCGGGGCGCCGGCCCGATGCCCGAGAGGGTGTCGGTCGATCGG